>JANLUW010000365.1:0-2159 GCA_031363645.1 Rhizobacter sp.
CCAACGTGACCGCGGCGCCCAGCAGCACCGTGTCGTTCAGGTGCGGTGCGATCCGCAACCAGCGCCAGCGCCGCCAGTCGACCTTTCCCACCTGCATCGCACCGCGCGCCGCGAACAGGCCGATGCTGATGCCGGCGCACGCGATGTGCACGGCGCGGACGTTCAGGTACCCCATCGCCTTCTCGTCATGGCGTCATGGCGTCATTGCACCAGCGGTGTGTTCGCGGCATCGAGGTCGACGCCTTCGACGCGTGCCTGACCGGCGAGCAACTGCATGCACTGGCGCAGCGCCGTCACCCAGGCCTGTTGGCGCAGCGCCATCGCCACGGCGCCACGCACCGCTTCGAACGGCTGCTGTACGCCGCCCTCGCGCGCCCGCACCTCGACCACGTGCAGGCCGAAGCGGCTGTGCACGAGCCGCGGCAACACCCCCACCTCCACATGGCCGAACAACTCACGCGCGAACTCCGGCGCGCATTCTGCCGGCGCGAGCCAACCCAACTCGCCGCCCTGCTCGCCGCTCGGGCAATTCGACAATTCGCGCGCCGACCGGCCGAAGCCGCCGGTCGCCGTGCCGTCGTGGCAGCGCACGTCGAGCAGGCAGGTCTCGGCGCGGTTGCGCAGCGCGACCACGTTCATGCCCGGCGTGACGGCGAAGAGGATGTGGCGTACCCACACCTTCTCGCCGGTGCGATAGCGGGCCGCGTGCGCGGCGTGGTGGCGCTCGCAGGCCGCATCGGACGGCTCGGGCAATTTCAGTTCGGCCTCCAGCCACTCGTCGATCGCCTGCGACGCCGCTTCGCTGACCACGCCGTCGACCGGCGCGGCGTCGTCGGCATCCAGCAGGCCGGCGCCGATGGCGGCTTGCCGCAACAGCTCAGTGCTCGCGCGCTGGCGCAGCGCTTCGACCGATAAATCTTCGGACTCGCGGTTCAAGGCCACGCCATTGATGCGCGCAATGCGGGCAACGCCGGTTTGTGCTGCCGCGCTGAAATCGACCGTCTCGATCAACATGCTTTGTTCTCCCGTGAACCTCAAACCCGCGCGCCATGCTGGCGCGGTTCGTTCTGCCCGGTCGGCACATTCAGCCGCCGGCTGCGCACCACCTGGTGCGGGCGAAACAGGAAGCCGATGGTGGCGAACCCGCTCCACACGTGCACCAGCCGGCTGAACGGAAAGAGCAAAAAGATCGTCATGCCGAACACGATGTGGAAGAGGTAAGGCCAGGGCAACCCGCTCAGCACCGTGGCATCGACCGCGCGCAGCGTGACGATGCGTTGCGCCCAGTCGGCCAGGATCAACATGACGCTGCCGTCGGCGTGCTGCCACGAGAACGGCAAGGTGATGAGCCCGACCACGAGCTGCACCCACAAGATCACCAGGATCGCGATGTCGGTGCGGTGGCTGGTCAAGCGGATGCGCGGGTCGAACACGCGCCGCCACAGCAGCATCGACAAGCCGACGAAGCAGATGGCGCCGGCAATGCCACCGGCCACCACGGCCAATATTTGCTTGGTGCCGGCGCTCATGAAGATGCCGTACACCGTGTGCGGCGTGAACAACCCGACCATGTGACCGAAGAACAGAAACAGGATGCCGAAGTGAAACAGGTTGCTGCCCCAACGCAGCGTGCCGGCGCGCAGCATTTGCGATGAATCGCTCTTCCAGGTGTATTGGTTCTGGTCGAAGCGAATCAGGCTGCCCATCACGAACACGGTGAAGCAAACGTAGGGGTAGACCTGAAAAAGAAAACCGTACACGCCGTTCATGACGATGCTCCCGTTGCGGTGGGCGCGACCGCGCTCTTGCGCACGATGTGAACCGGTTGCGCTTGTCCCGGCCGCGCCTGCCCTTTTGACGAGCAGCCGTCGAACACGACCGGCTCGGCCCAGCTTTCGTCGAGCGCTTCTTCGACCGGCGGCCGAATCGACGCCACCGCTTGCGCTCGCTCGCCGGCCAGCTCGATCAGCGCGCCGAGCACGCTGGCGTGCGCGCATTCACGGTGCTGCAACGCGCCGAAGATGGCGTTGAAGATGTGCGACATCTCGCCGAGAAAGGCCTTGGCCTCGCGCACCGGTTGGGTCGAGACGAACTCGAGCACCGCGGGCAAATAGTCGGGCAGTTCGCCTTCGGTCAACACCATGCCCGCGCTCTCATAG
>JANLUW010000366.1:0-6365 GCA_031363645.1 Rhizobacter sp.
TTTTGACTTGAACCATGCCCCGGCCACGCAGTGGCTCGCCTACGTTTGCCTGGCCTCCAGCATGGCGCTGGTCGGCAGCTATGTCGGGCTGTCGAAGGTTCTGGTCGTGGTGTTCCCGATCTTCCTGCTCGCGTTCCTGCGTTTCGGCATCGCCGCGGTCGCGATGGGCGGTTGGGTCAAGCGCGGCGCGGCCGAGCCGAGGCTCGACGCACGCGACCGCAAGCTGCTGTTCCTCGAATCTTTCTTCGGCAACTTCCTGTTTTCGATCTGCATGTTGTACGGCGTGTCGATGAGTTCGGCGCTTGCGGCGGGCGTGATCATGGCCGGCATCCCGGCGGCAGTCGCCGTACTGTCGCGGGTATTCCTGCACGAGCGAATTCCGTTACGCACAGTGCTCGGCATCGCCTGCGCGGTCGGCGGCATCGCACTTGTGTCGTTGACAAAGAATGTCGACGATCCGAACCCATCAGCGCAGCACAGTTCGCTGCTCGGCAACCTGCTGCTGGTCGCGGCGGTGCTGTGTGAGGCAAGCTACGTCGTGATCGGCAAGAAGCTCACCGGCAACGTCAGCCCGAAGCGCATCAGCGCACTCATCAACCTGTGGGGGTTGGCACTCGTCGCGCCGTTCGGCGTCTGGCAGGCGCTGCGTTTCGACTTCACCGCGGTCGGCGCTGCATCGTGGTGGCTCCTCACGTTTTATTCGATCGCCGCCAGCATGGTCACCGTGTGGTTGTGGATGACCGGGCTCAAGCACGTACCCGCGTCGAAGGCTGGCATCTTCACGGTGCTGCTGCCGATCAGCGCCGCGGCCGTTGGCGTGTTGTTTCTCGGCGAGCGCTTCAGCGTTGCGCAGGCCACAGCGTTCGTGCTCGCGCTGGCCGGCGTGGTGTTGGCGACGTGGCCGTCGCGAGCCGCCGCCTGATCAAGCCAATGCGTGGGCGCTTTCGCGTGCGAGGCGGCTGACTTCAGCGGGGTCGGCCTGCTTCAAGCGGTGGTCTGACCACACCTGCCGCCAGCGGCGCGCGCCGGGCAGGCCGTTGCGCAGCCCGAGCATGTGGCGCGAGACATGCGACCACGGCTCGCCGCCCACGACCACCCGCTGCATGTACGCGACCATCTGCGCTTCGATCAAATCACGGTCGAGCGCCATCGGCGCGTCGTTCGATGCATCGCCGAAGAAGCGCGCATCCCAATCGGTCATCAGCCACGGGTTGTGATACGGCTCGCGGCCGAGCATCACGCCGTCGACGTGGTCGAGCTGCTCGGTGATCTGCGCGTTCGTCTTTACGCCGCCGTTGAGCACGATCGTCAGCGCCGGGAACTCGCGCTTGAGCCGGTGCACGAGCTCGTATCGCAATGGCGGCAACTCGCGGTTCTCCTTCGGGCTGATGCCTTCGAGCCAGGCGTTGCGCGCGTGAACGATGAACACCTCGCAGCCCGCTTCGGCAACGGTGCCGACAAAGTCGCGCACGAAGGCATAACTCTCGATTTTGTCGATGCCGATGCGGTGTTTCACCGTCACCGGCAAGCTCACCGCATCGCGCATCGCCTTGACGCAATCGGCGACGAGTTGCGGCTCGGCCATCAGGCACGCACCGAACGCGCCGCGCTGCACCCGCTCGCTCGGGCAGCCGCAGTTCAGGTTGACCTCGTCGTAGCCCCACTGCGCCGCCAGCTTCGCGCAATGCGCCAGATCGGCGGGCTCGCTGCCGCCGAGTTGCAAGGCGAGTGGGTGTTCTTCGGCATTGAAGTCGAGGTGGCGCGGCACGTCGCCATGCAGCAGTGCGCCGGTTGTCACCATCTCGGTGTAAAGGTGGGTGCGCTTCGTGAGCAGGCGATGGAAGAAACGGCAGTGCCGATCGGTCCAGTCCATCATCGGCGCGACGCTTACGCGCCAAGGGTTGAAAATTTGCGATCCGCTGAATTGCATAGGTACGCATTTTCATCCGCGCGGCCACCCTTTCTTTGGCTGCGACAAATTGGATGCACTGCTATCAGTGACTGCATCGAGTCCATTGCTATCACTGAAGGAGACGGCACATGGCCACGCTGACGATCCGCAACCTCGAAGACACGTTGAAGAGCCGCCTGCGGTTGCGCGCCGCGGCCCGCAACCGCTCGATGGAAGAGGAAGTGCGCCACATCCTGCGCGCCGCGCTGCAGGAGCCGGCCTCGTCGGCGTCCGACATGGGCACCCGCATCCGCGCTCGGTTCGCCGGCTTGGGCGACGTGCAACTGCCGATCACCGAGCGCGAGCCGGTGCGACCACCGCAGGCGTTCGACGTGGCTCCGACGAAGCGCGCGCGCCCCAAGTGAGCACGCTGCTCGACACCAACGTGCTGTTGGAATTGCTCCGCGCCGCGCCCGAGCCTTCAGTGCTGCAATGGCTTGCGGCGCAACCGGCGGAGGGGCTGTTCGTCAGCGCGGTCACACAGGCCGAGATGCTGCTGGGTGCGCGCCTGTTGCCAGCCGGCAAACGCCGCCCATCGCTCGAGGCCGCATTGCGCGCAATGTTCGCTGAAGACTTCGCAGGCCGCGTGCTGCCGGTCGACAGCGCGGCGACTCCCGCTTATGCCGAGCTCGTCGCCGCGCGTCGCGCCGGGGGCCGGCCGATATCGCAGTTCGATGCCCAGATCGCCGCGATCGCACACCAGCACGCGATGGGCGTGGCAACACGCAACGTCGACGACTTCGCGGGCTGCGGCGTGGCCGTGATCAGCCCGTGGCTGCAGGCCTGAGCGAGCTCAGACGCGCCCCGCCGCCGAGGCGATTCCGCTGACGAAGCGGGGCCACAACGCCGGTGGCAGGTCGTGGCCCATGCCGGCGATCAGGTCGATCTGGGCGCCGGCGATCTTGGCGGCCAAATCGATGCCGGCGGCTACCGGCACCAGTGGGTCGGCCTTGCCGTGGATAATTTGGGTCGGCTTCCCGATCTGCGCGAACAGCGGGGACCGGTTGCCGTCGGCCGCGATCGCGACCATCTGGCGCGCGGTGCCGGCGGGCCGATAAGCGCGCCGCACCGCCATGCCGACGCGCTCATGCAGGTATGCCTCGGGCGCCGGATAGCCGGGGCTGCCGATCAACCGGTACAGCTTCACGTAATGCTCGATCACGCTCTGCACGTTCTTCGGGTCGGCCGGCCGCGAGATCAGCGCACTGCGCACCTTGAGCGTCGGCCCGGGCAGCTTGCGCGAGCCGCTGCTCGTCATGATCAACGTCAGGCTCTTGACGCGCGCCGGGTGCCGCACGGCGAGCTGCTGCGCGATCATGCCGCCCATCGAAGCGCCGCAGATGTGGGCGGATGCGATGCCCATCGCGTCGAGCAGGCCGGCGGTGTCGTCAGCCATGTCGGCCATGCTGTACGGCGCGTTGACCTTCATGCCGACCGCGAAGCGCAGTGAATCGAGCGCGAGGTTGGGCACGCCGAGGGCATCGAAGCGCTGGCTCAGGCCGCTGTCGCGGTTGTCGAACCGGATCACGCGAAAGCCGCGCGCCACCAGCATCGCGACGAAGTCGGGGTGCCACGCGACGAGCTGCATGCCGAGTCCCATGATCAGCACCAGCGGCTCGCCGCTCGGGGAACCGTGGTCTTCGACTTCGAGGGCGATGCCGTTGGCAGAAATTTGCATGGGTGTGGATGGTTCAGGCCGAGGCTGCCGTCTTCGCCGAGCGCGCCGAGACGGGACCTGCGCCCGTCTGAAAAAACCAGCGCCGCGCGCCACGGGCGTCGAACCGCCGCCACGCACCTTCGGCCTGCGCCAGCCGATCTGCCACTGCGTAGAGCGCGAGCGGGTTCAGGCCCATGCCGATGTGGCTCGCATGAACCCCGATGTTCTCGACTTGCGGTCCGGGCTCGTTGAGGCTGCACTGCCACGCGACGATGCCGTCGGTGCGCGAGTAGATCGAGGTGGTCGGCACCGGCGGCGGTGTGCGCAGCCGCGCGATCATCAGCGGGTCGTGCGCCTTCTGGCCACTCAGCATCTCGAAGACGCGCCAGGCGTTGGTCGCGCGCGGGTGGCCCGCGAACGGTGTGCCGAGCGTGACCACGCAGCGGGTGTGCTCGGGCAACTCCTTGGCCATCTCGCGCGCATACAGGCCGCCGAGGCTCCAGCCGATCAGGCTGACGGGCCGGCCGTGCTTTTCGGCGAGGGCGCGCACATCGGCAGCACATTTTTTCAGCACGCCATCTCGCGGGCCGAAGTTGAAGCCCTGGCCCCAAGCCTGCGTGACGTAGCCGAGACCCGCCAAAAACTTGCGCAGCGGCGCGGTCGTGAGGTCGTTCGCGGCCATGCCGGGGAACACCATCACCGGGTGGCCGTCACCCCTGGGCAGGCGGCGCAGCCAGGGCGTGGCGGCGAGCATCGCGCCGAGTTCCCAAGGAGCGCGCGCTTCGAGCATCAACAACAACGCGTTCGGCGGACGCAATTCGGCGGTGGACGGGCTCTGTCGTGCGGCGGGTGGTCTGCGGAGTCTGAGCATGCTGCGCTGAGGCAGTGGCGGTGGCCGAATGTTACCGGGCCGCGCCCAACCGCACCGCGGCAGCTGCCTTGGCGCGAGCCGTTGCTTTCGGGGCAGATTTGGCGCGCGGCTCGATTGGAATGACAGCCACCACGCTCGCCGGCAGCGCCTGGAACTCTTCGAATGCCGCCTGCACATGGCGTGCGAGTTCGGCCACCTCAGGCATCGCCTCGCCGCACGCGATCAACCCGAAGTCAAGCGATTCGCCGTAGGTCTGCACGGTGATGTTGAGCGCCACGCCGTGCACGACGATCGAGGTCGGGTAGTTGGTCAGCATGCGCGCGCCGGCCATGTAGAGCGGCACGGTCGGCCCGGGCACGTTCGAGATGGTCACGTTGGCAATCGCCGGCAGCCGGTCGGCAACACGCGCCTTTGCGTAGAGCGCGCCCAGGCCCTGCATCAGCCACGGCACGCCGAGCGTGGGGAAGTCGCTCGGCATCAGGCTCTTCAACGCGCCCATGTTGGCCTTCATCGTGGCCGTGGCGGCGAGCACATGCGCCAAGCGCTTGGCCGGGTCGGCGATGTGCGTGCCCAGGCTCACGACCGTCATCGTGGCCTGGTTGTTCGATGCGGTGTCGCCTTTCGCGCGGGTCGAGATCGGCACGGCGGCGACCATCGACTTGCGCGGCAGCGGCCCATGCGCGAGAAAGTTGCGGCGCAGCGCCCCGCTGCAGATCATCAGCACCGCGTCGTTCAGGCTCGCCTTGTGCATGCGGCGCGTAGCGTTGACGGCCGCGAGCGGCAGGCTGATGGATGCGAACGCGCGGGTGGCGGAGACGGTCACATTCAGCCGCGTGCGCGGCGCGAGCGCGAGGTTGCTGACGCTCTTGCCGTTGGTCGACGCGCTCTGCCCTTCGAGGCGCGACGTGACCGCGGCGACCGTTGCGCGGGTCGTGCCGCCGACCTTCTGCGATGCCATCTGCGACAGCACGCCGATCGCGCCCGGAATCGCCTTGACGGCATCCATCACGAGACCGAGTTGGTTGCCGAGCGCGCCACGCAGCATGTCGAGCGCACTGCGTTCGCTGCGCACGCGGCCGACGCGCTGCTGGTCGACTACTCGGCCTTCGGCGCTCACATCGAGGATCGCATGCGCGAGCGCGACAGCCGCTTGGCCGTCGACGGCTGCGTGGTGCAGTTGCGTGTACATCGCGAAGCGCTTGGTGCGGCCAGGGCCGCTTTTCAGGCCACTGAACACATGAAACTTCCACAGCGGCCGGCTGCGGTCGAGCAGCACTGGGTGGAGCTTTCCGACCTGCGCTTCAAGCTCGGCTTGCCCGCTTGCCTTGGGCAACTTGATACCGACGATGTGCTGCGCCAAATCGGGTTCGGCATCGACCCACATCGGGTTGGCCAGGTTCAGCGGCATCTTCACGAGCTTCTGGCGCAGCACTGGCGCGAGCACGAGTCGCTGCGTCATGTGCGCGCGCATGTCGGCGAGAAAGTCGCCCCGGTAGCTGGCGGGCAACTCGAAGTTGTGCAGTGCGCCGACGTGCATCGGCATCTGTGGTGTCTCGAGGTGGAGGAAGCTGGCGTCGAGCCCGGGAAGCTGTTTCATGCGTCGGTCGAGGTGGCTGATGGGGCCGATGCTAGTGCGCAGCGCGCTGCGCGGCGCTGAGGGGAAGCCCTCTCACCCACGCACTGCGATGCGCGCTCTGAACCGCCCCGGGTTTTGAGGAGGCTCAACTCTCTGAGAGGATTGAGCCATGAACAAGTCGAACAAGTTCTCACCCGAGGTCCGTGAGCGGGCCGTGCGCATGGTGCAGGAGCACCGAGGCGAGTACCCCTCGCTGTGGGCGGCCATTGAATCCATCGCGCCCAAGATTGGCTGCGTTGCGCAAACCCTC
>JANLUW010000369.1:0-2219 GCA_031363645.1 Rhizobacter sp.
CCGGTGATGAAGTACGCCGAGGCGATGCACCGCTTCGGCTCCGACAAGCCCGATTTGCGCGTCAAGATGGAGCTCACCGAACTCACCGACGTGATGCGCGATGTCGACTTCAAAGTGTTCTCGGGACCGGCGCTGATGGAGGGCGGCCGTGTTGTCGCGCTGCGCGTGCCGGGCGGTGCCGAGCTGACCCGCAGCGAGATCGACGCGTACACCGACTTCGTCAAGATCTACGGCGCCAAGGGCCTGGCTTGGATCAAGGTCAACGATGCGAACAAGGGCCGTGAAGGGCTGCAGTCTCCGGTCGTGAAGAACCTGCACGACGCGGCGCTCGCCGAGATCATCAAGCGCACCGAGGCCAAGGACGGCGACCTGCTGTTCTTCGGCGCCGACAAGGCCAAGGTCGTCAACGACGCGATCGGTGCGCTGCGCGTGAAGGTCGGCCACAGCGACTTCGGCAAGGCCCGCAACCTCGCGCAGGGCGCCTGGGAGCCGCTCTGGGTGGTCGACTTTCCAATGTTCGAATACGACGAAGGCGCGCAGCGCTGGTCGGCCGTGCACCACCCGTTCACGAGCCCGAAAGACGGCCACGAAGACCTGCTCGAAACCAACCCCGGCGCGGCCATCTCCAAAGCCTACGACGTGGTGCTCAACGGCATCGAACTCGGCGGCGGCTCGGTGCGCATTCACCGCGAAGAGGTGCAGAGCAAGGTGTTTCGCGCGCTCAAGATCGACGCCGAGGAAGCGCAGCTGAAGTTCGGCTTTCTGCTCGACGCGCTGCAGTACGGCGCGCCGCCGCATGGCGGCATCGCGATCGGCCTCGACCGCTTCGTGATGCTGATGACCGGCGCCGAATCGCTGCGCGACGTGATCGCCTTCCCGAAGACCCAGCGCGCCCAAGACCTACTGACCAACGCGCCGAGCGCGGTCGACGAAAAGCAGTTGAAGGAGTTGCACATTCGGCTGCGCAACGTGCAGGGCGTTGCGGGCTGATTGGCTAGAATGGCTACTCCTCTATCCGCTGGAGCCGCCATGAATGTCACTGCCACCGAGGCCAAGAATCGACTCGGTCAAGTGCTCGAGCAGGCCCAAACCAAGCCGGTGTTCATCGAAAAGGCAGGGCGAAGGCACAGCGTGGTGATGTCGGTCGTGCACTACGAAGCCTTGTTGAAGGCCGCTCATCCCGAACCGCCGATCGCCACGTCGGACCAGTTCTACAAGCAATACAAAGAGTGGGTCGACGAACAGAACAAGTTGGTCGAAACCTACGGCGTGTTCGGCGCGGAGTGGCGCGCGTGGTAGCAGCGACAGCCGTGGCGTGCGCGCAGTTCGATTTGTTCGAAAACCCCAACCGTGCGCAGCGACCGGGTTTTCCGTACCTGGTGGTGATGCAGAACGACCAGTTCGAGCACTACAGCACGCGCTTCGTGATGCCGCTCGCGCGGCTCGTGAAGCTGCCGGCGCACCTGCCGCGCCGCCTTGCCCAAACGGTGCGCATCGAGGGCGAACTGCTGCACCCTGCGGCGCACCTCAGTGCATCGCTGCCACGGCAAGTGCTGGGGGCGTCCATCGGCTCGCTCAAAGCGCAGGCCGATGTTCTGCGCGACGCGCTCGATGCCGTGGGGAGCGGCGTTTGACTGCCGAGGCGCGGGCGCGCTCCGCGAAAATTCCCGAATCCGTCCTGGTCGTGATCCACACCGCCGAGCTCGACGTGTTGCTGATCGAGCGCGCCGACAATCCTGGTTTCTGGCAAAGCGTGACCGGCTCGAAAGATGCGCTCGACGAGCCGAATGCGGTCACGGCGCAGCGCGAGGTCTTCGAGGAGACCGGCATCGTTCTCGGCTCTCCCGCCGTGCCATTCGAGAACCTGCGCGACTGGCAGCTCCGCAATGGCTACGAAATCTATCCGGTATGGCGCCACCGCTATGCTCCCGGCGTGACCCACAACACCGAACATGTTTTCGGTCTGCGCGTGCCACGCGGCACCACCGTCACGCTCAGCCCACGCGAGCACACGGCACTCGTCTGGCTGCCTTGGCGCGAGGCTGCCGACAAGTGCTATTCGCCGTCCAACGCCGAGGCCATCCTGCAACTGCCGCGCTTTACCTGACACGCCGACCATGCGCTCATCCCCTGTGGCCAACCACGTGCACAGCACGCAGCACCCCAGCCACGTGTTGCGGGTCGCGACCTACAACATCCACAAGGGCGTGCGCGGCGTC
>JANLUW010000370.1:0-11368 GCA_031363645.1 Rhizobacter sp.
CAGTTCATGCAGGTCCTCGACTCCTACATCCGCTGGTACAACGAGACGCGAATCAAGCTCTCACTTGGCTCTCTCAGCCCGATCGAATACCGAGAAAGCCTCGAAATCGCGGCTTATCTCAGTCCAAGTTTTTGTCCGCACGACCGGGTGGTCAAAGCTCGGCCGGCGTCAACAGCTCAAGCAAACCGAGGGTGAGGACTTCGTGCCTGAGCTGGTCGTGCCTCAATGGGATGCAACGCTTGCGATGACGGCGCTCGATATCACGGAGGAGCCCTTCGAGCAGTTGCTTGGAAACCGCTTGGGGTATGCCATTCGTCGGACGATTGGCGTCAGCCCGCTGAATCTGTTGAATCACAAGACCCGGTTTCACGAGATGGCGCACGTGTTGCTGGGTCACACGACCGCGGGCGACATGAGTGATGGCCCGGAGACCGCCCGCCACATCGCGGAGGCCAGGGCCGAGGGTGTCGCCTACATCTTGTGCGCGTTGCTCGATCTTCCCGGCCAGGCAGAGAGCCTCTACTTCGTGCAGCGCTGGCTCGACGGCCGCGAGCTGCCGGGGAGGAGCGCGAAGAAGATTTTCGGCGCCGCCGACAGGATCATGAAAGCCGGCCAGCCGGTCATAAATTGCCGAGGCGATGACGTGGCAGGGAACCGCAAACACGGGTTCCTTCGCGACAACGCGAACGGACGCAACGGATCGAACACCCCGGCGCCGTGGCAACTGCGCCGGATGTGGGGAACAGCATGGGGGTCGCGTGATTCGAACCGGCTTGGCAGGCCATCCCCGCGTCGAGTCCCGTCAACCACGGGACCGACCAACACGCGCATAGGAGGGTTCGAGATAGAGCTGCTTGAAGTAGTCGCGAAACGCGCGCATCGGAGCGGTCATCTCGGCGCCTTGTTTCCATCCCAGGCCAACGTTCATCGTCGGCACCGCGTCTTTCAGGTTGATGGTCTCGATTCGCCGGCCTTCGAGCGACCAAGGGCGGTAGACCATGTCCGACAGGATCGTCACACCCAGACCGTTGGCCACCATACTGCGCACCGCTTCGACGGACGACGTCCGAAGGCGTACCGAGGGCTGATGCGGCGTCAGCGACCAGTAGCGCATCGCCGTGTGAGATGCCTCGTCTACGGTAAGCATTATGTAAGCCTCGTTCGCGACGTTGGCCAGCGTGACCTCGGGGAGATCCAGAAGCGGGTGCTTGGCCGGCACCCAGAGCCGGCGCTCGGAACCGAAAAACGTCTCGGTGGCGATCTCGCGATTCGCCACGTTGGATGTCAACAGCACGCCCAAATCGACGCGGCCGGTGATGAGCCCTTCCTCGATCGCCTCGCGCGGCAACTCATGGAGTTTGAGCTCGATGTGCGGATAACGCGCGGCGAACCGCTGCAGGTGATGCGGTAAGAAATAGCCGAGCACGGTATAGGTGGTGCCGATCGTCAGCACCCCGTCAACGCTGGTTTCGTGGTGGGGCATTCGCAACGCCTCTTCCACGGCACCGAGCACGGCGTAGGTGTGGCTCAGAAACCGACGACCTGCATCTGTCAGTTCGACGCCATGGGCTTGGCGTTCGAATAGCTGCTGCTCAATGATCTCCTCGAGCTCGCGGATTGCGGTCGTCACCGCCGACTGCGAGATGTTCAGTTGCACTGCAGCCTGAGAGATGCGTCCCTGCTCGGCTGCAGCAGCGAAGTACCTGAGTTGACGAATCGAAAATGACACGATCGGATTCTCGGGAGATCAGGAAAAGCATTATCTGAGTTTCAAGCCTCCCATCCGCGGTAGATCAGGTCGGAAAGCGGCTCGCGTTCTTGGCAAGCCATCTGAAACGCAGATGCGGGGAAATCTGAAAATCGCGCTTTGCCGCAGACAGCCGACAGACTAATCTGCGGGCATGAAACAAGTCGTCGACCTGAACTCGGACATCGGTGAAGGTTTTGGAGCCTGGCGCATTGGCGATGGCGTCGACGCAGAAATCATGGCGTTGATCACTTCAGCCAACATCGCGACCGGCTTCCACGCGGGCGACCCCAACACCATGCGGGCAATGGTCGAGCTGGCCAAAGCAAATGGCGTCGGCATCGGTGCGCACCCGGGGTTCCGTGACTTGGTGGGCTTCGGGCGCCGCCACATCAACGCACCGGCCGAGGAGCTCGTCAACGACATGGTCTACCAGCTCGGCGCGTTGCGCGAGTTCGCCCGGTTGGCCGCGGTGCCGATACAGCACCTGAAGCCGCACGGCGCGCTGTACATGCACGCTGCGCGCGACGAGTTCGTTTCGCGCGGCTTGGTCCAGGCGATGCAGGCGATCGATCCGGACCTCTACCTGTATTGCATGGAGAACTCGGTCACCTGCAAGGTCGCGCGCGAGCTCGGCCAGCCGGTGGTTCGCGAGTTCTACGCCGACCGGGATTACGACGCGAGCGGGTCGATCGTCTTCATCCGGCGCGTCATTGCGCTCGATCCGCAGGAGGTCGCGGCCAAGGTCGTGCGTGCCTGCGTGGAGGGGCGCACGGCCACGGTCGAGGGCGGCGATGTGGCGATCGGTTTCGACTCGGTCTGCATACACAGCGACACGCCCGGCGCGCTGGCGCTAGTCCAGGCCACGCGTGCGGCGCTCGCCGACGCGGGTGTCCGCGTGGCGGGCCTGGCCGAGGTCTTGACATACGGCGAAGCCGCCGTGCATTGAAGCCGGCACGCCGCGAACTAAAAACTTCAAAGGAGAGAACCCGATGAGCTCTGAACACGAAGTGCTGTGCCCTATGCCAGGCACCTTCTACCGTCGCCCGTCGCCCGAGGCGGCGATGTACCGTGAGCCCGGCGATGCCCTGAACGAGGGTGACGTGATCGGTCTCGTCGAAGTGATGAAGCAGTTCAGTGAAATCACTTCCGATTGCGCGGGGACGATCGTGCGCTTCATGGCTGAAAACGATGCGCCGGTAGAGGCCGGCCAAGCGATCGCGCTGATCCGCACGCCGTGAGCCTTGCCACCGCAAAATTCCTATGACACGACAATTCGACAAGCTGCTGATCGCCAACCGCGGTGAGATCGCGGTGCGCGTGAACCGCGCCGCGCAGGAGCTCGGTTTGCGCACCGTCGCCGTCTACAGCGAGGCCGATGCCGGGAGCCTCGCGGTCCAGCTCGCCGACGAGGCGATGCTGATCGGCCCGGGCCACGCGAGCAAGAGCTATCTCAATGTCGACGCCGTGCTCGATGCGGCTCGGCGCAGCGGCGCCGGTGCGGTTCATCCGGGCTACGGTTTCCTGTCGGAGAACGCCGGGTTTGCCGAGCGTGTCGTGCAAGCGGGACTGGTCTTCGTCGGCCCGTCGGCCGTAGCGATTCGCACGATGGGTGACAAGTCCGCCGCACGCTCGGCGGCGATCCGCGCCGGTGTGCCGACCGTGCCCGGCAGCGAGGGCGTGATCGAAGACCCCGCGGAGGCGGTTCGCGTGGCCGCGCAGATCGGCTACCCGGTGATGATCAAGGCGTCGGCCGGTGGCGGCGGGCGCGGCATCCGAGTCGCGCACGACGAAGCCGATTTGCGCAAGCAGCTCGCGACCGCGCAAGCCGAAGCCAAGGCGGCGTTCGGCAACGGCGAGGTCTACCTCGAACGCTTCATCCGCAAGGCCCGCCACATCGAGGTGCAGATCCTCGGCGACGGCAAGCGCGTGGTGCACTGCTTCGAGCGCGAATGTTCCTTGCAACGACGGCGCCAGAAGATCTGGGAAGAGGCGCCTTCGCCGGCGATCACGCAGGCGACGCGCGAAGCCCTATGCGCCTCGGCTGTGAAGCTCGCGCAGGCCGTGCACTACAGCGGCGCCGGCACGCTCGAGTATCTGTACGACGACGAGTCGCGAGAGTTCTTCTTCATCGAGATGAACACCCGCATCCAGGTCGAGCACCCGATCACCGAGATGGTCACCGGTGTCGACCTGGTCAAAGAAATGCTGCACGTGGCACTCGGCGAGCCGCTGCGCCTGCAGCAGTCGCAGATCGCGTTGCGCGGCGCGGCGATCGAGGTGCGCATCAATGCCGAGAATCCGGCGAAGAACTTCATGCCCGGCCCGGGTACCGTCACCGGGCTGCGCGTGCCGGGCGGCCCGGGCGTGCGCTTCGACAGCATGCTTTTCCCCGGCTGCGTCGTGCCGCCGTTCTACGACTCGCTGCTCGGCAAGCTCATCGTGCACGACGAGGACCGCCCATCGGCCATCGCCCGCCTCCGGCGGGCGCTGCGAGAGTTGCAGATCGAGGGCGTGACGACCACCGCCGCGTTGCACCAGCAGCTTTGCGAACAGCCTGACGTGCTGGCGGCGCGCTACGACACCGGCTTTCTCGAAGCCTGGCTCGCGAGCCAGCCGCAGTGAACCCGACCACCGTTCAAGGAGCGCCCATGGGTCTGCCACCCGCACGCTATTCCTTCGGCGGCGACGAGCATGTGTTCGTCGAGCTCAGCGAAGAGATGTCGCTGCCCGCGTTCTTCAAGGGCATGGCGATCTGCAAGGCGCTGGAGAGCCGCGCCGTGCCCGGCGTGACCGAAATCTGCCCGGCCAATGCGGCGTATCTGGTGCGCTTCGATCCCGACGTGATCGCGCCCACCGCGATGATGGATCTGCTCAGGGCCCTGGAGGTCGAAGTCGGCGACGCCGAGTTCGACCTGCCGACCCGCATCATCGAGATCCCGGTGCTCTACAACGACCCCTGGACGCACGAGACCCTGATGCGATTTCGCGAACGGCATCAGGAGCCGGCGTCGACCGATCTCGAATACGCCGCGCGCATCAACGGCAAGGCCTCGGTCGACGAGTTCATCGCTGCGCACTCGGGTACGCCGTGGTTCGTCTCGATGGTCGGCTTCGTCGCCGGCCTGCCGTTCCTGTTTCAGATGGTCGATCGCGAGCATCAGCTGCAGGTGCCGAAGTACCTGCGCCCACGCACCGATACGCCGAAACTGACCGTCGGCCACGGCGGCTGTTTCAGCTGCATCTACTCGGTGCGCGGTGCTGGCGGCTACCAGATGTTCGGCATCACGCCGGCGCCGATCTTCGACCCGACGCAGCGCGTGCCCTACCTGCAAGATTTCATGGTGTTCTTCCGCATCGGCGACATCGTCAAGTGGAAGCCGATCACGCGCGAGGAGTACGACCGCGAAACCGCGCGCGTCGAAGACGGTACTTTCGACCTTCGCATTCGGCCGCTCTCGTTCTCGCTGAGACAGTTTCAGGCCGACCCGGCGGCCTACAACCGTCAGCTTCAGGAGGTACTCCGTGGCGATTGAAATCATCAAGCCAGGGCTGGCGACATCGGTCCAGGACGCCGGCCGGCCGGGCTACTACCACCTCGGCATCCCCCTGTCGGGTGCGCTCGACCAGCACGCGTTCGTGATGGCCAATCTGCTCGTCGGCAACGACGAGGGCGCGGCCGTGATCGAGGGCACGCTGATGGCGCCCGAGCTGTTCTTCGACGCCGATGCAATCGTCGCCGTCACGGGCGCCGAGGCGACGCCGCGCATCAACGGCGTGAACGCCGAGCGCAACGCCGCGCTCGTTCTGAAGGCCGGCGACAGGCTGAGCTTCGACTTCATGCGGCTCGGCGCGCGCATCTGCATCGCTGTGGCGGGCGGCATCGACGTGCCGATCGTGCTGGGTAGCCGGTCGACCTATGCGCTTGGCGCGATCGGCGGCTTGGCGGGGCGCAAGCTGCAGGCCGGCGACCGTCTGCAGACCGGCACGCCGGGCGAGAACGCGAGAGCGGGTCGCAGCGTGCCCGCAGCACTGATGGCCGATCTGGTGCCAGCGGTGCCGAAGGAGGTCGAGCTGCGCGTGCTGCCGGGCCTGTACTTCCACCGCCTGACCGAGACCTCGGCTGACTCCTTCTTCAGTGACACCTGGTCGGTCGCGCCCGAGGCCGACCGAATCGGATACCGGTACCGCAGCGGCAGGCCGCTCCAGTTCATCGAACGTGAGCCGCCGTTCGGCGCTGGCTCCGACCCATCGAACATCGTCGATGCCGGCTACCCCTACGGCTCGATCCAAGTGCCGGGTGGCCTAGAGCCGATCGTTCTTCACCGCGACGCGGTGTCGGGCGGTGGCTACGCGATGCTCGGCACCGTGATCAGCGCTGACATGGACCGCATTGCCCAGATGCAGCCCAACAACAAGGCGCACTTTGTCAAGGTGACGATGGCCGAGGCGCTCGCTGCACGGGCCGAACGACATGCGCGACTCGATCGGCTGCGCACAGCGCTTGCGGCCTGACCTTCGACCGACCCGGTTTCTCCCACGCAACCCACCCACAGGAATGGACAACACCATGGCTCGTTCGATTCTCTCCTCCGCATCGAAGTTGGTCTCGCTCGTTGCGGCGGGCGCACTCACCGCCGCCTCGGCGATGGCTGCCGACTGGTTCCCGTACAAGGCGGAGTCGACCACGCCGGCATTCGCTGCCGACGGCAAGAAGGCTGAGTTCAGCTACACGCCGCTCGCCAAGGCCTCCAAGAAGTGGGACATCTGCGTCTCTTTCCCGCACATGAAAGACGCGTACTGGCTCGGTGTCGACTACGGCGTGATCGAAGAGGCGCGGCGCCAAGGCGTGAAGCTGCAGGTGGTCGAGGCCGGTGGCTACACCAACCTTGCGAAGCAGGTCTCGCAAATCGAGGACTGCGTCGCACGTGGCGCCAACGCCGTGATCATCGGCGCGATCTCAGGTGATGGCCTCAACAACCTGGTGAAAAGCATCGCGGCGAAGAAGATCCCGGTGATCGACGTGATCAATGGCATCAACTCGCCCGATCTGACCGCCAAGTCGCTGGTTTCGTTCTACACGATGGGGCAGTCGGCTGGCGAGTACCTCGCGAAGAAGCACCCGGCCGGCGGCGCGCCGGCGAAGGTCGGTTGGTTCCCGGGGCCTGCCGGCGCGGCCTGGGTCGAGGCGGCGCACAAGGGCTTCATGGACGCGACCAAGGGCAGCGCGCTGGCCGTGCTCGACCCCAAGTACGGCGATACCGGCAAGGAAGCGCAGGCCAAGCTGATCGAAGATGTGCTGCAGGCCAACCCCGACCTCGCCTACGTGGCGGGCACTGCGGTGACTGCCGAGGTCGCCACTGGCATCCTGCGAGCGCGCAAGCTCGACAGCAAGGTCAAGGTGATTTCGTTCTACATCACGCCGGGTGTGTATGAGGGCATCGAGCGCGGCCGCATCATGGCCTCTCCTGCTGACTCGATGGTGATCCAGGGCCGCATCGCGGTCGATCAGGCGGTTCGTGCACTCGAAGGCAAGGAAGTGACACGCCACGTCGGGCCGAAGATCTTCGTCGTCGACAGCGCCAACATCAAGAGCGTGAAGCTCGAAGACATCTTGCCGTCAGCCAGCTTCAAGCCGACGTTCGAGGTCAAGTGAGCCGCCCTCTGGCCTGACTGCGCAGGCGCGCCGCGATGAACCTGCTCGAAACCGCCGGGTTGTCGAAGTTCTATCCGGGCGTGCGCGCGCTCGACGGTGTCGACTTCGACCTGCGGGCGGGCGAGGTTCATATCCTGTTCGGCGAGAACGGCGCCGGCAAATCTACGCTGATCTCGCTGCTCGCCGGCGCTAGCACGCCGACGGCCGGCAGCATCGCGGTCAGCGGGCGCCGCGTGACGTTGTCATCGGTGCGAGAGGCGCGCCGACTCGGCATCAGCGCAGTGTTCCAGGACTTTTCGCTCGTGTCGACGCTGACGGTCGCGCAGAACCTATTTCTGGGCGACGAGCCGACACGCGGCACCTGGCTCGACCGGCGAGCGATGCGCGAGGGCGCTAAACGTGCGCTGGCCGACCTCGGCTTCGAGATCGATCCTGACGTGCTAGTCGCCAGCCTGTCGCGGGCCGAGCAGCAGATGGTCGAGATCGCGAAGAGCCAGCGCGGCGAGCTCTCGGTGCTGATCCTCGACGAGCCGACGGCGTCGCTGACCGAGCAGGAAACGGCGCAGCTGTTCGAGCTCGTCCGCCGGCTCAAGGCCAAGGGTGTCGGCATCATCTACATCTCGCACCGCATGCAGGAGATCGATCGCATCGGCGACCGGATCACGATTCTTCGCGACGGCCGCAAGGTCGCCACCCTGCCAGCGGACACGACTTCGCACGACACGCTGATCGGATTGATGTCCGGTCGCTCGATCGAGCAGGTCTATCCCGTCATCGAAGCCAGGCCCGGTGAATGCGTGCTCGAGGTCCGGGGCCTGAGCACGCGAGGCGGTGTGCACGACGCCTCGATCCACGTGCGACGCGGTGAAGTCGTCGGCCTGGCCGGGCTGGTAGGTTCGGGCAAGTCCGAGCTGATGCGTGCGGTCTACGGGCTGGATCGCGTGACCGCGGGGAGCGTGGTGTTCCGTGGCGCCGATAGCACCGGCGCGTCGCCGCGGCACATGCTCGCCGGTGGGATGTTCTACCTGCCGCCTGATCGCAGGAGCGAAGGGCTGATCCTCGGCTTCGCGCCGAAGGCGAACATCGCCTTGCCGCTGCTCGGCACCCGCCTGCGCGGCCCGCTCGGTTTTGTCAGGGCGGCGGCGCGCGATCGGCTCACGCGCAGCGCGTCCGAACGTGTCGAGCTCGCGCAGCACAGCGCTGGCCGTGCGGTCGGGCTGCTGTCGGGCGGCAACCAGCAGAAGGTGATGTTCGCCAAGGGGCTGGGCTGTGACGCGGCGCTCTACGTTTTCGACGAGCCCACCGTCGGCGTCGATGTCGGCACGCGCACCGCGTTGTATCGCCTGATGCAGGCGTTGTGCGAGGGCGGCGCAGCGGTCGTGATCGTGTCGTCCGACATGCCCGAGATCCTGCACCTCGCGCATCGCGCTTATGTCATGTGCCGCGGCCGTGTCGCCGGGGAGCTTGCCGGCGCAGAGCTGGCCGAAGCCAACTTGTTGAAATTGTTCTTCGATCGAGAGAAGGTTGCCGCATGAGTTCCACTGCCAGTTCCGTCGCTCCGGCCGGCGTGTCAGCGCCACGCCGGGCCCTGGGAGCAGCGCAGCGGTTGTTCGTCAGGCTCGGCGTGCTGCCATTCATGCTGATCGGTGCGATCGTCGTGTTCGGCGCCACGTCAGAGCAGTTCCTGACGGTGCAGAACCTGACCAACCTGTTGCGGCAGTCGGTCTACCTGATCCTCGTGTCGCTCGGGCAGATGCTGGTGCTGGTCACCGGCGGGTTCGATCTGTCGGTCGGCACCGCCGTGGCGATCACATCGGTCGTGTCGGCGCTGACGATGAGTGGCGTCGTGCACGCATGGCCGGAACTGGCGTGGCTCGCGATGCTGGCCGGCTGCGTGGCCGGCATACTGGCGGGCCTGGCGCTTGGTCTGGTCAACGGCGCGGGCGTCGCTTTCCTCGGTGTCTCGCCCTTCATCATGACGCTCGGTGTGCAGTCGATCGGCTTCGGCCTCGCGCTCTACCTGACCGGCGGCGTGCCGGTGTCGGGGCTACCGCATGAGTTCAGCGACCTATTCGGTTTCGGTGCGCTGCTAGGCATTCCGCTGCCCGTTCTCGTCACGGCGGTGATCTCCGTGCTGCTCTACCTGCTGATGATCCGCACCGTGACGGGCAACTACTTGCTCGCCGTCGGCGGCAATCCGAAGGCTGCAGCCCTGTCGGGCGTCAACAATCGCAAGGTGCTGTTAACGGCCTACCTTCTGTGTGCCTTGCTCGCGTCGATCAGCGGCCTGCTGCTCACGGCGCGTGTCGAAACCGGCGAGGCCAATCTCGGTGGGACCATCGCCCTAGAATCGATCGCCGCCTGCGTGATCGCAGGTGTGAGCCTGCGTGGCGGCATGGGGCGCGTCGACAGCGTAGTCCTAGGCGCCATCTTCATCGGTCTGGTGCAGAACGGAATGAATCTGACAAGTGTTGGCTCCTATTTGCAGATGGTTGTGCTCGGCGGACTATTGATCGTCGCCGTGATTGCCGATCAGATCCGTCATCGACTGTTGGTTCCTGGCAGCTGAATTCGGGATCGATGCACGATCGCTGAACGTTCGGTTCTTCGCAATCATGAAGCCCGCATTGGGTCGCGTGAGGCAGGCCGTTGGGCGAATCGGAGTTCCGTGAACCGGTCGCGGTCGCCGACACAGTCATCGCCCCGCGCTGCCGACGACTGGTCAAGCTTCGGGCGCGAGGCCCGTCCTCAATACCTCGACTTGCCCGCCTTAAAGCAGCTGCACCAGTACCCACAACACGGCTAAGTGCGCTGGGTAGTAAACGTAGAACCCCAGCCGGATTCGCGGCACGTTGATGCTGACCTGTCCGGCTGCAAAGATGAGTGACAGCGCGGCGAGTGCCCACAGGTTGCGATTGATGATGTACGGGGCCGCCAGGGATGCGGTCCACAGCACCAACATGCCCCAACTCGGGCGCCGGCAATAGGCCCAGGCAAACAGGCACGCCGCGAGCCCTGGCCACCAGAACTCGACGAGTGCGCCGCCCAAGATGAACAACACGCTCGCCATGGCGTTCCGCGCCCAACCGCCGACCTCGATCAGCCACGCGCAAAGTGTGGAGATCAGCAAGGTCGCCATGACATTGAAGGGCCACCAGCCCCATCCCAATCCACCCAGTGCGCTGAAGGGGACGCTCGCGATGCTGCCGAACACCGCCAGGCGTGCGGCCGTGCGCGTGAAAGGGTTCTGTCGCGATAGCGGAGAGAGGGTGAAAGCGCCTCCGGATCGGTCCGCCTCAGAAGGGCAGAGAGTAGAACTTGTCAGCGGCAGACGACGTTCTGTCTTTAAAGAAATCGAGCTGCCCATTCTTGATCATGTGCATGGTTTCGATGCCCGCGATGATGGCGCGAGCGCAGTGAAATGACTTGAACCCGAGCATTTGTCGCACGAGTCGTTTGACGCCGCGATGATCTTGCTCGATGAGGTTGTTGAGGTATTTCGATTGGCGCATTTCGATGTCCACGCCCGAGTCGGCGCACAGGCCGACGATCGCTGCTGTGTTGGCGCCGCTCTTGTCGATCGTGATCTTCTCGGGCACTCCGTGCAGGTCGATGGCGCGTTCGAAGAATCGCCTCGCTGCAGCGAGGTCCCTCTTGCCGCGAAGTGAGAAGTCGACCGTGTGGCCGGCGCGGTCCACCGCCCGGTACAGGTACTTCCACTCGCCGTTGACCTTGCTCTAGGTTTCGTGCATGCGCCAGCTCGTGCCGACCGGGCGCTTGTGCCGACAAAACACCGCAGCAAGCGCAGGCATCATCTTGATCGACCACCGATGAATCGTGGCGTGATCGACCACCAACCCGCGCTCGGCCATCATCTCTTCGATCTGTCGCAGGCTCAACGGATAGGCCGCGTACCAGCGAACGCACACCAGCATCACCTCGATCGGGTATGCAGCCGCTTTAAA
>JANLUW010000405.1:0-2399 GCA_031363645.1 Rhizobacter sp.
GCGCAAGTTCGACTACGGCCGCGCCGAGAAGAAGAATCAGGTGGGCCAGGTGGTGGGTTTGGCCTGGACCGAGGTCGGTGGCGATTTGCTGACGATCGAGTCGGCCGTGCGCGGCATCGTGCGCTATTACACCCGTGAAGCGGGCGTGCGGTCGCTTGAGCGCGAGATCAGCAAGATTTGCCGCAAGGTCGTCAAGGCGATTCAGCTCAAGCAGGTGACTGTGAAGGTCGTTGTAACCGACGAAAATTTGAACGTTTACTTGGGCGTGCGCAAGTACGACTATGGCCAGGCCGAAAAGAAGAACCAGGTCGGCCAGGTCGTCGGCCTCGCATGGACCGAAGTCGGCGGTGATTTGTTGACGATCGAGGCGGCGGTGATGCCGGGCAAGGGCAACATCATTCGCACCGGCCAGCTCGGCGACGTGATGAAGGAATCGGTCGAAGCCGCTCGCTCGGTGGTGCGCAGCCGCGCACGCCGTCTGGGCATCAAAGACGAGATGTTTGAGAAGCGCGACGTGCACATTCACGTGCCCGACGGCGCGACCCCAAAAGACGGGCCGAGTGCTGGCGCTGCAATGACGACGGCCTTCGTATCGGCGCTCACGGGCATTCCGGTGCGGGCGAATGTCGCGATGACCGGCGAGATCACGTTGCGCGGCGAAGTCACGGCGATCGGCGGCCTGAAAGAGAAGCTGCTCGCGGCGCATCGCGGCGGCATCACGACCGTGATCATTCCCGAAGAGAACGTCAAGGACCTGCAAGACATTCCCGAGAACGTCAAAAACAAGCTCGAGATCGTGCCTGTCAAGTGGATTGATCGCGTACTCGAAGTGGCGTTGGAGAGGGTGCCTGAGGCCTTACCGGAAGATGATCCGGTGAAGGTGGTTGCGGAGGCGGCGAAGCCCGCAGCGCCTGTGGCCAGTTCGGATTCGCTGACCCATTGAACTTTGTGTCAGCCAGCTTGCAGGTCATCTATTTTCCGGCCTACAAAATGGGTTCTGCGTTTGACGTGTCACCCACAGAAATTGCGGGAGTAGCTCAGTTGGTAGAGCGCAACCTTGCCAAGGTTGAGGTCGAGAGTTCGAGACTCTTCTCCCGCTCCAAACTCGACAAAAAAGGGAAGCCGAGAGCTTCCCTTTTTCTTGCCCGAGTTCGTTTTTCTGAAACCGATGGCGCGATAGCAAAGCGGTTATGCCCTGGATTGCAAATCCAGTCAGTCCGGTTCGACTCCGGATCGCGCCTCCATAAAATACTCGCCCAGTGACCGAACCTCGACACCACTACATCGGTATGCATCGCCTCGACGATCATGAGGCTCGGGGAGAAACCAACGGGTAACGCAGCGACAACGGACCGTCCGCGCTCAGCGCGTAGGAAAAATGGCCGGTTACGACAATTAGAGCCGCCACAACGCGGGCAGCGTCTAACCGGGGCAACTGTCGCGACCCACTGCTTGCGCGAACTTCAGTTGTATCCACGCTGTGTCCAATTACCCGGTGTCGAATCGTCGGCGTTTTGCGCCTTAGTTCCAACAGTGCAGGCAAAGACAGAGCAAGGTGAGTCAGACGGTACAACTCAGTGTTTTCGTGGTCGGACGCTGTACTTCGCGTCGAGCACGCCGGGGTGCGATTCAACGAAGATTCGCGCTGCGCTTTCGGGCTCCAGCTCGGAAGCGTATGGCTGGGTGGCAACTGCGTGTCTCACCGCAACGATCACGTTCAAATCGGGCTTCATGCGCATGAGTTGAACGCAGAAGCGACCGAGCCAAGGGTGACAGGATTGGTTATTGGCCATGCCTGCATTGTTCTGCCGAGACCACGCCCGGCACGTAGGAGACGACCCCCGCAACGTGTCAGGCATGTCCCGCTTCGCGAAAGCTGGTGCCCGGGGCGGGAATCGAACCCGCACACCTTTCGGTCGCGAATTTTAAGTCCGCTACGTCTACCAATTTCGTCACCCGGGCCGGGTGGCTGTGATGATAGTCAGAACTTCTGCCGTGATGTGCTTCAGGCACGTGCATTGCGTTAGAAGCAGTTGCATCGTGGCGGTCTCGCACTGGTGCTTAGCACGCGCAGCGTTGACGACGCGTCAAACGATGGCAAGCAATGTTTCGGCTGCGAGGCCGGGGCAGGGCTGGAAGTGGATGTGCGCGTCTTTCGCGCAAAGCGAGATCAGAGAACCGCGCAGGCGCTCGCTGTTGGCGGTTGCCACGGTCGCCAGCACGGCAATGCGGCGTGTGCGCGACTGAACGGCTGCCGGCTTCACACCTGGCTCCACGCCGACAAACACCAACTCCGGCCGGCGCGCGCGCAAGGCGCCTATGGCCAACACTGTCGCGGTGTTGCAGGCCACGACGGTCATGATCACGCTTCGCGCCACCAGCCATTCGGCGATTCGCAT
>JANLUW010000473.1:0-12638 GCA_031363645.1 Rhizobacter sp.
CGATGGTCAAGGCCGGTTCTGCCGAGCCGGCCAAGTACCTGCCGGTGCTGGCCAAGACCGCGGCTACAAGGGCGTCACGGGCACCATCGCCTTCGACGACAAGGGCGACATCAAGAACGGCGCGCTGACCTTGTTCACCTACAAGGCCGACAAGCGCGACCAGATCGCCGTGGTTCGATAAACAGCGGCTTCGCAACTGTGCAACGGGGCGCCTTCTGGCGCCCCTTTTCGTTCTATCGGTGTGAAGTCAGCGCGTTGTGACCGCACGCGCGGCCGCTACTGCATCGTCGGTTGATGGAGCACACCAAAACGATTTGCCAGTGCGGCGAGGCGCTTGTCGAGCGTCCACAACTCGGCCACGGGCGAGATCAGCGTCGACGCCAACAGCATCAGATCGATCAGACCGCAGCCGAGACCGTAGAGCTCTTCGCGCTCGATGAGGTCCATCACTTCGGGCAGGCTTGCCTGCTGGGTTTGCCGAAGCAATCGCAAGTCGCGGAGTGTTCGAAGCCGTGGTGCCGGCGGCGTCCCGCAGGCGAGCTCGGCCAAGACCATCGGATGCGTCAATGCCGACTCCGAAGCGAGCAGTTCGACCATCGCCGCGTTGCGCCGTCGGAAGTGGTCGACCCACACCGAGGTGTCGACCAGGACGCCTCTCACCGCGACGGCCGACCGCGCTGCCGGGGCACATCCGCCATCGCCGGTGCGGTTCCTCCCAGGGCAGCAAGACGCCTTGCCGCCTGGACACGAACAAATGTCTTGATTGCCTCACGGAACAAATCGGCCTTGTCCATGGTTGGTTCCGCCACTTCCAGGGCCATTTCGTAAAGATCGTCGTCAATCGTCACCGTCGTCCGCATTGCCTTCTTTCGCCATCACAGAAGATGCAAATATGCATCTGTTTTGACATCTTCACAAGCAATCGGCGATCCGCTCATCAATCCACGGGCAACACATTGCGTTCGGCGGAACTGGCGTTTCTCGCCATCGCTGTCAAAGGCGGATATTTGCCCCGGCCGCAGCGAGCAACAACAAGCAGTGCGCCGGAACCGGCAAAGCGACTTCGCCCTGTCCGTGCCAAGCCCCGAGACCGGTCGGGTGCGTGGTGTCGAGCAGCACCTGCCACACGCCGGCCGGCAACATGAAGTGCGTGTCGCCGGCGTCGGCGTTGATGAGCAGCAGCAACGGCGCCGCGGCGCGGCCGGGTTCGCCGATCAGGCAACCGAGCACGCGTGTCGATGGGTCGGACCACGCGTCGCCATGCAAGCGCTCGCCGTCGTGCGTGAGCCAGGCCAGATCGTGCAGGCCGAGCGGGTCGGTCAGGCCGCTGTACCAGCGGTTCGCGAACGGCATTGCAGCGCGGCGCAGAGCGCACACGCGCGCGGTGAAGGCGATCAGGTCGGCGTCGGCCGTGGCCCAGTCGATCCAGGTGACCTCGCTGTCGTGGCAATACGGGTTGTTGTTGCCACCTTGCGTGTGACCGAGTTCGTCGCCGGCGCACAACATCGGCGTGCCTTGCGCGAGCAGGTTGGTCGCGAGCACGGCCCGCTGCAAGCGGGCGCGCAGCGTGTCGATCGCCGGGTCGTCGCTCGGGCCTTCGATGCCGCCGTTGAAGCTCAGGTTGTTGCTTGTGCCATCGGCGTTGTTTTCACCGTTGGCGAGGTTGTGGCGGGTGCTGTAGCTGAGCAGGTCGCGCAGCGTGAAGCCGTCGTGAGAGATCACGTAATTGATCGACTCGGCGGGTGCGCGGTAGCGCGCTTGGTAAATGTCGCTCGACCCACACAGCCGCTGCGCGAAGCCGCCGCGTGTGCTCGGGTGGCGCAGCCAAAAGCTGCGCACGTCGTCGCGGAACTTGTCGTTCCATTCGGCCCAACCGTTCGGGAAACCGCCGACCTGGTACCCGCCGGGGCCGAGATCCCATGGCTCGGCGATCATCTTCACGCTGGCGAGCACCGGGTCTTGCGCGACCGCGGCGAAGAAGGCGTGCTGGCGCGTGAAGCTGCCATCGCCACTGCGGCCGAGCACGGTCGCGAGGTCGAGGCGGTAGCCGTCGACGTGCATATCCTCCACCCAGTAGCGCATCGAATCCATCACCATCTGCAGCACGCGCGGGTGGCTGAGGTCGACCGTGTTGCCGCAGCCGGTGTCGTTGACGTACTCGCTTCGGGCGTCCGGCGGCAGGCGGTAGTAGCTGGCGTTGTCGAGCCCCCTGAATGCAATCTGCGGCCCGAGCGAATCGCCCTCGGCGGTGTGATTGAAGACAACGTCGAGGATCACCTCGATGCCGGCGGCGTGCAGCGCCTTGACCATGTCGCGGAACTCGCGGCGCGTGGCCGCACCGTCACCTGGCGCACACGACAGGCGCGGCTCGACCGCGAAAAAACCGATCGTGTTGTAGCCCCAGTAATTCGTCAGGCCCGCCTTGGCCAGCCGTTCTTCGTCGACGCGCTGGTGCACCGGCAACAGGCTCACCGCGGTGACGCCGAGCCGTTGCAGGTGCGCGATCGAGGCCGGGTCGCCGAGGCCGGCGTAGGTGCCACGCAGCGCCTCCGGCACGGCCGGGTTGCGCATCGAGAAGCCCTTGACGTGCAGCTCGTAGATCACGCTGTCGGCAAGTGCGGTGCACGGCGCGCGGTCGTCGCCCCAGTCGAACGCGTCGTGCGTGACGCGGGCCTTCAGCGCCGTGGCCGCGTTGTCGCGCGTGTCCATTTGCCGCGGGTGCGTGCGGTCGGCGGCGAACTGTGCGTCGGACCAGTCGAAAGCGCCGACGATCTCGCGTGCACAAGGGTCGAGCAGCAGCTTGGTCGGGTTGAAGCGGTGCCCCTTGTCGGGCCGCCACGGGCCGTGCGCGCGCAGGCCGTAGACGAGGCCGGGTTCGGCGCCTGCAAGGTGGCCGTGCCAGATGTCGCCGGTGTGGCCAGGCAACGGCAGGCGCGCGATCTCGCGCGTGCCGTTCGCGTCGAACACGCACAGGTCGATTGCCTGCGCTGTGGCCGAGAAGACCGCGAAGTTGACGCCGATCGAGTCGACGTGCGGGCCGATCGGCCAGGGCTTGCCGATGGTGAGCGCGCCGGTCGCCGACGCGATCGCGTCTGCCCCTTCGGCGCTCAGGCTTTCCATTCGAACATCACCGTAGCGAGAGGCGGCAGGTCGATCACGATCGAGTGCGATTTGCCGTGCCACTGCTGCGCTTGTGCGGTCGTGGCGCCAAGGGCGGTGCCGACGTTGCTGCCGCCGTAGTGCACCGAGTCAGTGTTCAGGCACTCGCGGTACACGCCCGCGTTCGGCACGCCGACGCGGTAGCCGCGCTGCGGCATCGGTGTGAAGTTGCAGATGATCACGATGCAGGTGCCGGCATCGGTGCCGCGCCGCACGAAGCTCAGCACCGAATGCTCGGCGTCGCCGTGGTCGATCCACTCGAAGCCGTCGGGCGTGAAGTCGCGTTGGTACAGCGCCGGCGTGGCGCGGTAAAGCGTGTTCAAGTCGCGCAGCAGCTTGCGAACGCCTTCGTGCAGGTTGGTGGGCGTCGGGTCGTCGAGCAGGTGCCAGTCGAGGCTGCGATCGTGGTTCCACTCGCGGTCCTGTGCGAACTCGCAGCCCATGAACAGCAGCTTCTTGCCCGGGTGCGCGAACATGTAGCCGTAGTAGGCGCGCAGGTTCGCGAACTTCTGCCAGCGGTCGCCGGGCATCTTGGTGAGCATCGAGCCCTTGCCGTGCACCACCTCGTCGTGCGAGATCGGCAGCACGAATTGCTCGGTGTAGGCGTAGGCGAGGCTGAAGGTCATTTCGCCGTGGTGGTGCTTGCGGTGCACCGGGTCGCGCTGCATGTACTGCAGCGTGTCGTGCATCCAGCCCATGTTCCATTTGAAGTGGAAGCCGAGGCCGCCGGCGTAGGTTGGCTTCGAGACACCGGGGAACGCGGTCGATTCCTCGGCCAGCGTGATCGCCTGCGGCCGCTCGCCGCCGACGACCTCGTTCATGCGCCGCAAAAAGGCGATCGCCTCCAGGTTCTCGCGCCCGCCATGCTCGTTGGCGACCCACTCGCCGGCCTTGCGGCTGTAGTCGCGGTAGAGCATCGAGGCGACCGCGTCGACGCGCAGGCCGTCGACGTTGTAGCGCTCGAGCCAGTAGAGCGCGTTGGCGACCATGAAGTTGCTGACCTCGGTTCGGCCGAAGTTGTAAATCAGCGTGTTCCAGTCTTGGTGAAAACCTTCACGCGGGTCGGCGTAGTCGTACAGGTGCGTGCCGTCGAATTCGGCCAAACCATGCGCATCGGACGGAAAGTGCGCCGGTACCCAGTCGAGCAGCAGGCCGAGGCCTTCGGCATGGCAGCGCTCGACGAAGCGCCGAAACCCTGCCGCGGAGCCGCAGCCCGCGGCTTCGTCCGCGGGCGTGCCGAACCTCGAGGTCGGCGCATACAGGCCGATCGGCTGGTAACCCCATGAGCCGTCGAAAGGGTGCTCGCTGATCGGCATCAACTCGAGGTGCGTGAAGCCCATGTCGCGCGCGTACGGGACGAGCTCGCTCGCGAGCTCGTCCCAGTTCAGCCATCGGCCATCGGGGCCGCTCGTGTGGCTGTGCTTGCGGCGCCACGACCCGAGGTGAACCTCATAGATGCTGACCGGCGCATCGAGCGCGTTCGCGCGCTGCCGCGCCGAGGATTGCGGCACCATCGACGGCATGCGCGCGACCACGCTCGCGGTCGCGGGGCGCAGCTCGCATTGCAGCGCGTACGGGTCGGCCTTTTGCGGCAGCACGTGGCCGTCGCGGGCGCGGATCTGGTACTTGTACTTCGCGCCGACGCCGACCGCAGGCAGAAAAATCTCCCACACGCCGCACTCGCTTCGCAAACGCAGCGGGTGGCGGCGCGCATCCCACGCGTTGAAGTCACCGACCACGCTGACCTGCGAGGCGTTAGGCGCCCAGACCGCGAAGCTGGTGCCGGCCACGCCGAGCATCACGCGCTGCGTTGCGCCGAGCACCTCGAACGGCCGCAAGTGCGAACCCTCGCCGAGCAGCCAGATGTCGAGCTCGCCGAGCACCAGCGGAAAGCGGTACGGGTCGTCGACGATCGCCGAGTGACCGTCGGCCCAGCGCACCTGCAACCGGTAGTTGGGGCGATCGGTGGCGCGCTCAGCCGACCGATCCGCCACGTTCAGCGGGCCTTCGAAAAAACCGTCGGCGCGGCGCTGTGTCAGCGCGCCGATCAGCTCGCCGTTGCTCGCATCGAGCACCGCGACCTGCGCCGCGCCGGGGAGCATGGCGCGCAGCCAAAGGCGGCCGCTTTCGTCGGCGTGAACGCCGAGCGCCGCGAACGGATCACCGTGCGAGGCTTGACTGAGGCAATCGATCTCGGCGTCTTGGAGCATGGAACAGTCGGTTGGCGGAGCACCGACGATGCTAGCAAGGCTTCAGCGCGTCTCGGGTGCGATGCCCCAGATCTGGCGCGCGTATTCGCGGATCGTTCGGTCGGACGAAAACGCGCCCATGCCCGCCACGTTGGCGATCGCGCGCTCGGCCCAATTGCCAGGCTCGCGGTACAGCGCGTCGACCTTCAACTGCGTCGCGACATACGATTCGTAGTCGGCCAGCAGCAGGTAGTGGTCGCCGCCCCAGAGCAGCGAATCGACCAGACCGCGATAGCGCGCCGGCTCGTCGGGCGAGAACACGCCGGCGGCGATCGCGTCGAGCACGGCCTTCAGGGCCGAAATGCTTTCGTAATAGCGCAGCGGCTGGTAGCCGCTTTGCTTGAGCGCTGCCACCTCAGGCGTCTTGAGGCCGAAGATGAAGATGTTGGCGTCGCCGACGTTCTGGCGGATCTCGATGTTCGCGCCGTCGTCGGTGCCGATCGTCAGCGCGCCGTTCAGCGCGAGCTTCATGTTGCCGGTGCCCGACGCCTCGGTGCCCGCGGTGGAAATCTGCTCCGACAAATCGGCGCCCGGCATGATGACTTCGGCCACCGACACGCCGTAGTTCGGCACGAACACCACCTTGAGTTTGTCGCCGATGCGCGGGTCGTTGTTGACGATGCTGCCCACGTCGTGAATCAGCCGGATGATGTTCTTCGCCATCGCGTAGCTCGACGCGGCCTTGCCCGCGAAGATCACGGTACGGGGCACCCACTCTGCGCCATCCACGCCCGCGGGATCAGCGAGGATCGCGTGATAGCGCGTCACCACGTGCAACAAGTTCAGCAGCTGGCGCTTGTACTCGTGGATGCGCTTGACCTGCACGTCGAACAGGCTCGCAGGGTCGACCCGAACGCCGGTCTTGCGCTCGATAAGCGACGCGAGCCGCGCCTTGTTTTGGCGCTTGACCGTCATGAAGGCATCGCGAAAACCGGCGCTTGCCTTGACCTTGTGCAGCCCCTTCAGCTGTTCGAGATCGAGCCGCCAGCCCTTGCCGAGCGTGCGGTCGATCAGCTCCGACAAGCCCGGGTTCGCCTGCGCGAGCCAGCGCCGCGGCGTCACGCCGTTGGTCATGTTGGTGAAGCGATCGGGCCAGAGGCTCGCGAAGTCTTTGAAGATCGTCTGCACCAGCAATTCGGAGTGCAGCGCCGAGACGCCGTTGACCTTGTGGCTGCCGACGATCGAGAGGTTGGCCATGCGCACGCGGCGCTCGCCGCGCTCGTCGATCAGCGACAGGCCCGACATGAATTCGACATCGCCCGGCCGGTGTTCGGCAGCGATGTCCATCAGCCATTGGTTGATGCGGAAAATAATCTCCAAGTGGCGCGGCAGCACATGCTGCATCAGCGCGACTGGCCAGGTTTCGAGCGCCTCGGGCATCAGCGTGTGGTTGGTGTACGAGAACACCTTGCCGCAGATCGTCCTAGCGGCCTCCCAGGCCATCGAATGTTCGTCGCACAACACCCGCATCAGCTCGGCCACGCCGATCGCCGGATGCGTATCGTTCAGGTGGATCGCGACCTTCTCGGCGAGGTTGGCCAGCGTGCCGTGCTCCTTCAAATGCCGGTCGATCAGGTCTTGCATCGAGGCGGCGACGAAGAAGTACTCCTGGCGCAAGCGCAGCTCCCGGCCGGCCGGCGTGCTGTCGTTCGGGTAGAGCACCCACGAGATGTTTTCGTACTCGTTTTTCGCGCATGCGGCACGTGCGTAGTCGCCGGTGTTGAAGGCGTTGAGGTCGATGTGCGAAGGCGCGGCGGCTTTCCACAGGCGCAGCGTGCTGACCTTGTCGGTGCCGTGGCCGGGGACCACCATGTCGTAGGCCTTGGCCGCGACCTCGGCGCTCGGGCGCCACAGCGAGCGCGTCGCTTCCTGGCCCGCGCCAGCGCCGGTGCTTTCGTGCTCGACCCAGCCGCCGAAGCGCACCGGGTAGTGAATCGCGGCTCGCGGAAACTCCCAGGCCGTGCCGTCTTCGAGCCACGGATCGGGGTGCTCGATCTGCGTGCCGTTCTTGATTTGCTGCGCAAACATGCCGAACTCATAGCGGATGCCGTAGCCGAACGAGGGCAGGCCGAGCGTGGCCATCGAGTCGAGAAAACAAGCCGCCAACCGGCCCAGGCCGCCATTGCCGAGAGCGGCATCGGGCTCTTGGTCGGCCACGTCTTCGAGGCGCTGCGCGTGCGCGTTCATCGAGGCCGCGGCCTCGCCTTGCAACTCGAGTGCCGCAAGCGCGTTGCCGAGCGTGCGGCCCATCAGGAATTCCATCGAAAGGTAGTAGACGCGCCGCGCTTTGTCGTCTGCCTGCTGCTCCTGGGTGCGCACCCACCGCTGCGACAACTTCTGGCGCGCGACTTGAGACACCGCCTGCATCAGCTCGTTCGGTGAGGCACCGCCCGGCACAACGCCGACGTTGTCGAGCAACTCTTCGTCGACGCCGGTGGCAACGCTGCGCACCGGGCCGCCGGCAACGCCGAGCGTGGAAGTCTGTAGGTTGGGCATCGGTTTCGGGTCTTTCGTCGTTCGGGAAAATTCGAGGTTCGACCAGTGTCGCATCCGACACGCGGGTGCCCCGTGTAATGGCTCGCAATTTTTGCGCCCGTGCCCGCGCGCTTGCCCGGCGTCGTGCGCCGATGCCGACACCGATTCGGGAAGATCGCGACTAATGCATTCGCGCGATAGCGGCACACTGCGAGGATGCGTGGCCGAGACACAATTGAACGACAGCAGGAGACGAACCCATGACGCCCGATGAACTTGCCCTCAGCCTCGACCTCCCCAAACGCGCAGTGGCGCTGGTGCTCGCCGGCGGGCGCGGCAGCCGCCTGAAGAGCCTGACCGACCGCCGCGCCAAGCCGGCGGTGTATTTCGGCGGCAAGTTCCGCATCGTCGATTTCGCGTTGTCGAATTGCCTGAACTCGGGCATCCGCCGCATCGGCGTGATCACGCAGTACAAGTCGCACAGCCTGCTGCGTCACGTGCAGCGCGGCTGGGGCTTTTTGAAGAGCGAGATGAACGAGTTCGTCGACCTGTTGCCGGCACAGCAGCGCACCGACGACGAGAGCTGGTACCGCGGCACGGCCGACGCCGTTTATCAAAACCAGGACATCCTCGCGAGCTACGGCGCCGACTACATCGTCGTGCTCGCCGGTGACCACATCTACAAGATGAACTACGCGCTGATGCTGGCCGACCACGTGGCCAAAGGGCGTGATTGCACCGTGGGTTGTATCGCGGTGCCCAAGGCCGAGGCCACCGCCTTCGGCGTGATGGCGATCGACGACAACTACATCATCACCGACTTTGTCGAGAAGCCCGCCGACCCGCCGACCATGCCGGGCGACGACACCCGCGCGCTGGCCAGCATGGGCATCTACATCTTCAACGCGCGCTTTCTCTACAAGGAACTCGAGCGCGACATCAACGACCCCGATTCCAGCCACGATTTCGGCAAAGACATCATCCCGCGCGCCGTCAAAAACGGCAATGCCGCGGCGCACCCGTTCGCGCTCAGCGCGGTCGGCACGCGCGTCAACGAAGAGCCGTATTGGCGCGACGTCGGCACGATCGACGCGTACTGGGATGCCAACATCGACCTCACCGCCACCGACCCGTTGCTCAACCTCTACGACCGCCGCTGGCCGATCTGGACCTATCAAGCGCAGTTGCCGCCGGCCAAGTTCGTGCACAACGAACCCGACCGGCGCGGCACGGCGATCGAATCGATGGTGTCGGGCGGCTGCATCGTCTCGGGCAGCGTGCACCGCTCGGTGCTGTTCTCGACCGTGCGCGTGCATTCGCACTCGGTCGTGAGTTGGTCGGTGCTGCTGCCGGGCGCGCAGATCGGCCGGCATGCAAGGCTGACGCGCACCGTCGTCGACCGCGGCTGCGTGATCCCCGACGGCATGGTCATCGGCGAAGACGCGGTGCTCGACGAGCAGCGGTTCTACCGCTCCGAAAACGGCATCACGCTCGTCACCCGCGAGATGCTCGACAAACTCATCCAATGAAGGTCTTGCACGTTGGCGCCGAAGTTTTCCCCCTCGTCAAGACCGGTGGCCTGGCCGATGTGCTGGGCGCGCTGCCGCAAGCGCTGATCGGGCAGGGCGCCGATGTGCGCCTGCTGCTGCCCGGCCTGCCGGCGATCGCCGACGCGGTGCTCCACCAAAAGGTCGTCTGCGAGCTCGGGCCGTGTTTCGGCGCGGCGCGCGTCACGCTTCGGCTCGGGCAAATGCCGTACAGCAAAGTGCCGGTCTACGTGATTGACGCGCCGCTGCTTTTTCGCCGCCCCGGCAGCCCGTACCAGGCCAGCGACGGCAGCGAGTGGCCCGACAACGTACAGCGGTTCGCGCTGCTCGGCTGGGTCGGCGCACAGCTCGCGGCCGGCGCGCTCGACCCGAACTGGCAGCCCGCCGTGCTGCACGCGCACGACTGGCATGCCGCGATGGCCTGCGCCTACCTCGCCGCGCACCCGCCGGCCAGCGTGGGCAGCGTGTTCACGGTGCACAACCTCGCGTACCAAGGCTTGTTTCCGAGTGGCGACTTCGCGCTGCTCGGGCTGTCGTCGCGGTTCATGTCGCCGACCGGGATCGAATACCACCAGCAACTGTCGTTCATGAAGGCCGGCCTGAAGTTCGCTGACCGCATCACAACCGTCAGCCCGACGTACGCGCGCGAAATCGCGACGCCCGAATTCGGCTTCGGCCTCGACGGTGTGATCCGCAGCCGCGGCGGCCACGTGAGCGGTGCGCTCAACGGCGTCGACGGTGGCATCTGGAATCCGGCCACCGACACCGGCATCGCCGCTCGCTACAGCCCCGCCGAACTCGCGGGCAAGGCACGTTGCAAGGCGGCATTGCAAGCTGAGCTCGGCCTGAACCCGCGCGCCGACGCACCGTTGTTCGGCGTCGTCAGCCGGCTCACCTCGCAAAAGGGCCTCGACCTGGTGCTCGGTGCGTTGCCGGGCCTGCTTCAGCGCGGTGGGCAACTGGCACTGCAGGGTGCCGGCGAACCGGCGCTCGAAGCCGCGTTTGTCGCGGCCACGAAGGCCAATGGCGGCGAGGTCGCGGTGCGCATCGGCTACGACGAAGCCCTCGCACACCGGCTGATCGCCGGCTCGGACGCCATCCTCGTGCCGTCGCGTTTCGAGCCCTGTGGCCTGACCCAGCTCTACGGCCAGCGGTACGGCACCGTGCCGGTGGTGCGGCGCGTCGGCGGCCTTGCCGACACGGTTGTCGACGCGACCGATGAAGCACTCGCTGCCGACCGCGCGACCGGCTTCGCCTTCGACCTTGCGACACCCGCCGCGCTCGACGGCGCTGTTCAGCGCGCGATCACGGCCTACGCGGAGCCCACCGGCTGGCAGCGCCTGATGCTGCGCGGCATGGCGCAAGATTTTTCGTGGGGTGGGGCGGCGCGGAAGTACATCGCGCTGTACGTCGATCTGATACGGCTGCAGGGCGAGCACGCCGGCTGAAGCAGGACCTGGAGGTCAGTCCCCGCAGTGCAAGGTTATTGTGTTTGTCTTGCAGCGGACGCGATATGGCGCTGAAACTGCACTCGGACATGCAACAACTACCAATACCGGTCGCGGCTCCGATCTTCTTTCGTCCGGAATGGATTCGCCGTTTCGCTTAGCACGCGATGCTGGTGCCTCCCGCACTCGACTCGATGTCGCCCGTCATGGTGGCAGACGCGCATTTCGATGAGGCTTGCAATCTGGAGCCGAAAACGCGGTTGTTGTCGTAACTGTCAGAACTGGCTCATCACAAGGCACTACTTTTGTAGTGCATAGCGTAACAATGGAGCTGCGCACGCCAATTTCGCACCAAGGCTGATCATGGACTACTTCTTTTCGCAGCTGTCTGAGTCTGTACCGCAAGCAAGAACGCTCGAACAGTTGACCCGCCCCCTGCTGGCCATGCTGGGCGCTGCGACTGGGCTCGAATCGACCTATTTCACGACCATAGACTTGGCCGCGGATGTCCAGCACGTTCAGTTCGCACGCAATCTTGGGAGTATGCAAATTCCTGAAGGCCTGGACGTCCCGTGGGGCGACACGCTGTGCAAGCGTGCTCTTGACGAAGGGCGGATGTACACCGACGACGTGCAGAACTGCTGGGGCGACTCGGACGCTGCCCGAGCACTTGGCATACAGACGTATGTCAGTTTGCCCGTGCGCACCCAAGAAGGCGAACTGCTCGGCACGCTTTGCGCTGCAAGCTCCGAACGGAAAGCTTTGACGCCAACAGCGGAGCCGATGCTTAGGCTTTTCTCCAGTTTGGTAGGCGGCTGGGTTGAACGGGAGCGAGTTGTAGAGCAGCTACGCACAGCGAACGCCGCGCTTGCAAACCTCGCGCTGTCTGATGCTTTGACGGGCCTTCCCAACCGCCGGGCTCTTGTCGAAGAACTTGGCCGCCTTCTTGCTCGCGCAAAGCGTGAGGGCAACACCGTGCTGGTCGGTCTGGTTGACTTGGACGAATTCAAGATGATCAATGACTCGCACGGTCACCAAGTCGGCGACAGGTTGCTCATTGAGGCGGGGCGACGAATGCAAGATGCGCTGCGCGCTACCGACATGATTGGCCGTGTTGGCGGCGACGAGTTTGTGGTTTTGGCTCCGGGCCCTCACGACGACACTGCCCACGAGGCGGCTGGCATTGCCTTAGAAAATCGGCTGTTGAGAGCGACGGTCGGGAGGTATGAACTCGGAACGGTTGGCCTCGACTACGGTGGCGCGAGCGCCGGTGTGGTTGCCATCAAACCGACCGGTGTGGACGCGGAGGAGGCACTTCGTCTCGCTGATGGACAGATGTATCGCGTCAAGCAAGCCAGGAAGCAGACGATTGGGCGTCAAAAGTCTACCGGCGGCTCGGAACTGCTGCCTGAAGCACCCCTCAAGGATGTGCCCGAAAGGCCCAGCTCGGTCTGGGTCGGCTCCCTCGGTCTATCGGGTGAGGCATCGTAGAGGTCGGGAGGCCACAGCAGGATCAAGGCCTGCGCCTCCTCGTAAGCGTACAGCCATCCCATCTTGACGGCCGGCCGGGCACTATGCGCCGTTGACTTCGTCGATGAACTCATCGTTATCGAAGTACTGGCCGATGGCTTTGTCGAGCCGCTTGAGCATCGCGGTCAACGTCTCGCCGTCCCGGCGAACGAGCATGGCAACGCTGTTGTGGCCGTCAGCGGCCGTGGCGGCGCATTCAATCGGGTAGACCCGTCCGAGCGTGATCTCGC
>JANLUW010000478.1:0-4325 GCA_031363645.1 Rhizobacter sp.
ACCTCGCCCGGATAGCGCCGCGCCAGCCCTTCGTAAGCCAAGTTGCGCAAGTGGCCGATCGGCGTTTGCCCGTCGGGCACGACCTCGCGCGGGTACTCGTATTTGAGCTCGGCGAGCGAGAAGCTGCAGCGCCCGGCCAGCATCAGCGAGTTCTTGATCCATTCGGGGTCGTACAAGCCGCCCAGGCGCGCCAGCGAACGCAGGTACTGCTCGGCGTTCGGCTCCAACTTCAGACCGCATTGCGCGACAGGCAGCTTCAGCCGCGTGGCGCACAACACGTCCTGCAAGGGCTTGCGCGAGCGCAGGTGCATCAGCACATCGCCAGTGGCAACCACAGGCAGCCCGGTGAATTCGGCGACCCGGCGCACGACTGCCAGCAGCTCTTCATCGCCCGGCCGGCGCAATTGCGAGACGGCGATCGCGGCACGATCCTGGAACCAGGTCTTGAGCCACATCGCGTGCGCGAACACAGTCTCGAAAGGCTGCGAGGCATCGGGCACCAGCAGCGCCAGGCACTCGGACAGGCCGGCCAGCGTCGGCGCGCTCGGCACCTTGCCTTCGATGTCACCAGGGTGCGCGAGGTACGAGCCTTTCGGTGCGCGGCGCCGCGCAACCGTGATCCAGTGCGAAAGGTTGCCGTAACCGCGCCGCGTTTGCGCGAGCAGCACGAGGCGGGCGTGCGGTTGGGGGCTTGCTTGCTCCTCTGCCACGCCCTTTTTTTTGACGCCGACCTTCGCTTCACCAGGCAGCGTGAGCCGCATTTCGCTGCCGATGATCAGGTGCAGCGCCGCGTCGCGCGCCGCCACGTGGGCACGCACCACGCCGGAGAGCGAGCATTCGTCGGTGATCGCGAGGGCCGAGTAGCGCAGCGCCTTGGCGCGCTCGACCAATTCGGCCGGGTGCGACGCGCCGGTCAGGAAGCTGAAGTTGCTGCGGCAATGCAGCTCGGCATAGCCGGTGGGCGTGAACACGGGTGGGCTTCTCTCGCGGCGCGCATGGCGCCCGGGTCGGTATGAATGGGCGCCACAAATAACTGTATGGATATACAGCATATCGCATCGCTCAAAGCATGGGAGACAAGCCCCGATCTCAATATTCAACGCAGCTGCCCAGCGCAGCCTCAGGCATTCGTCAAGCCGCGCCACGCCGCGATGAACGCACGCGCGTTCGCACCGACCTCGGCCGCCGCCATGCCGGTCTTGTAGAGGGCCGAACCGAGGCCGAAACCATCGGCGCCGGCTGCGCGGTAGGCGGACATGCCGGCCGGCGTGATGCCACCGACCGGCAACACGACCGTGGTGGCGCCGAGCACCGCGCGCAGCGCTTTGACCACGGGCGGCGGCATCGACTCGGCCGGGAACAGCTTCAACCCGTGCGCGCCGGCCGCGAGTGCGGCAAACGCCTCGGTGGCCGTCGCGACGCCGGGCAGGCAGACCATGCCGAGCCGCACCGCCGCGCGCACCACATCGGCATCGAAGTTCGGCGCGACCACGAGGTGGCCGCCGGCGGCGTGCACGTCGCGCACCTGCTGCGTTGTCAGTACCGTGCCAGCGCCGACGAGCGCACCGGGCAGCGCTGCCGCGAGCATCTCGATGCTCTGCAGCGGCTGCGGCGAATTCAGCGGCACCTCGATCAGACGCCAGCCTTCGCCTGCCAGCGCGTGGCCGATGGCAAGCGCCTCGGGGGGCCGCACGCCACGCAGGATCGCGATCAGCGGCAACGACGCGAGCGCGTCGGTGAATCGATCGAGCGGTGTCATCGGAAGATTGTGTGTGCGATGTCGTGCAGCCCACGCCAGCACGCCTGAGCGCCCACCGTGTCGGTGCGAACGTCGAGCGAGGCGAGTGCACGCACATAGCGCGAGGTCAGCCCCGCGTCGCCCACCACGGCGACGCTTGAGCCGGCCTGCAGCGCGCGCGAGCGCAGCTCTTCGCCGATCACGAGGCCCGACAAATAACTCGGCCGTTGCGCCGAAGGCAACCGATCGAACAGCGACAGGGTGCGCACGCTGAACGCCGATTGCAGCAGCCCGGGGCCGCGCATCGCATGCGCCACGCCAGCGTCGAACGCGCCGCCGTCGAAGGCGCCGTCTTCCGCAGGCAAGCTGCGCGCGAGGATCGAATGCTGGCGCAGCAGCGCGTAGAACTCGCCGGTCATCGCGGTGCTGAAATCGACGATGCGCCCACGTTCGACGTGCACCCATTTGCTGTGCGTGCCGGGCAGCACGAACGTGCCGTCGTCGAGGCCGAGCAGGCGCAGCGCACCGAAGACCTGCGTTTCTTCGCCGCGCATCACGTCGGGCGCGTCGGCATGCTCGCAGCTCAGCCCCGGCACGATCCCGATGCGGCCAGGCACGACCCACGCGAGTTGCGCTGCCACCTGCTGCGGCCCTGTAGGGCACGCGCAGTACGGCGCCTCGACCCAGCCCTGCCGGCTGCCGGCCATGCCGGCGATCAGGCACAGCGCATCGGGCGCGCGCATCCAGTCGCCGAAGAGTTCATCGAACACCGTTGCGAAGCCGCCAGCAGGCACGGTGAGGATGCCGCGAGCGAACGAGCGCTCCTCGATCACCGCACCGTCATCGGCCAGCCGCGCGCCTCGGAGTGACGACGTGCCCCAATCGATCGCGACGAGCGGCCGAACGGTCATCAATGGTTGTCTCTGGGCACGAAGGCCCCGCGCTTGCCGACGAGAAAGTCGAGGTCGACGCCTTCATCGGCCTGCAGCACGGTGTCGACATAGAGCTTCCAGTAGCCGCTCGAGAGAGGCGGCGCGGGCTTCGTCCATTGCGACAAGCGCTGTGCCATCTCAGCCTCGCTGATGTGCAGGTGCAGCTTGCGCGCAGGCACGTCGAGCTCGATCAGGTCGCCGTTGCGCACCACCGCCAGCGGGCCACCGGCCGCGGCCTCGGGCGCCGTGTGCAACACGACCGTGCCGTAGGCGGTGCCGCTCATGCGGCCATCGCTGATGCGGACCATGTCGGTGATGCCTTTGCGCAGCACCTTCGGCGGCAGCGGCATGTTGCCGACCTCGGCCATGCCGGGGTAGCCCTTCGGGCCGCAGTTCTTCAGCACCATGACGCAGGTCTCGTCGATGTCGAGGTCTTCGTCGTCGATGCGGGCATGGAAGTCTTCGATGTCCTCGAACACCACTGCCCTGCCCGTGTGCACCATCAATGCCGGCGTGGCGGCGCTCGGCTTGATGACCGCGCCACGCGGCGCGAGGTTGCCGCGCAAGATCGCGATGCCGGCCTTCTCCTTGAACGGCGCGGCGAGCGGCTTGATCACCTCGGTGTTGAAGTTTTGCGCGCCCTCGATGTTCTCGCCGACGCTGCGGCCGGTGCTCGTGATCTGGCCGAGGTGCAGGTGTTGCGCGATCTCTTTCATCACCGCTGGCAAACCACCGGCATAGCAGAAGTCTTCCATCAGGTACTTGCCAGAGGGCTGCAGGTTCACAAGGCACGGCAGGTCGCTCGCGAGCTTGTCGAAGTCGTCGATCGAGAGCTCGACGCCGATGCGCCGTGCCATGGCCACCAAGTGAATCACCGCGTTGGTCGAGCCGCCGATCGCGGCCAGCGTTTTGATGGCGTTCTCGAAAGCGGCACGCGTGATCACCTGCGACAGCTTCAGGTCTTCATGCACCATCTCGACGATGCGCCGGCCGGCGTTGCGCGCGAGCACGTTACGCCGGCCGTCGACCGCCGGATACGCCGCGTTGCCCGGCAACCCGATGCCGAGCGCCTCGACCATGCAGGCCATCGTCGAGGCCGTGCCCATGGTCATGCAGTGGCCGTGGCTGCGGTGCATGCAGCTCTCGGCATCGAAGAAATCGGCGAGCTTCAACGTGCCGGCACGCACCTGCTCGCTCATGCTCCACCCGCCGGTGCCCGAGCCGAGGTCTTGCCCGCGCCACTTGCCGTTGAGCATCGGCCCGCCGCTGACGCCGATGGTCGGCAAATCGACACTCGCCGCGCCCATCACCAGCGACGGCGTGGTTTTGTCGCAGCCCATGAGCAGCACTACGCCGTCAATCGGGTTGCCACGAATGCTTTCTTCCACATCCATGCTGACCAAGTTGCGATAGAGCATCGCGGTGGGGCGCATGAGCACTTCGCCCGTGGACATAACCGGGAATTCCAGCGGCCAGCCACCGGCTTCCCACACACCTTTTTTAACGAAATCAGCGATCTCGCGGAAGTGCGCGTTGCACGGGTTCAGTTCAGACCAGGTGTTGCAGATACCGATCACCGGGCGACCGTCGAACAGGTCTGCTGGATGGCCCTGATTTTTCATCCACGAGCGATGCGCAAAGCCGTCCTTGTCGAG
>JANLUW010000499.1:0-8730 GCA_031363645.1 Rhizobacter sp.
CTCGAAGATCCGCAACGCAAAAGCCATGGGTCAGCTCAACGAGAACCGACAGGGCTCGCTGCTCGACTTCATCGACGACTTTACGCAGCGCTTTCCGAAATGCGTCGACGACTACGAGACGCTGCTGACCGACAACCGCATCTGGAAGCAGCGCACCGTCGGCATCGGCATCGTCACGCCCGAGCGCGCGTTGAACCTCGGTTTCACCGGCCCGATGCTGCGCGGCTCGGGCGTGCTATGGGACCTGCGCAAGCACCAGCCTTACGACGTTTACGACCAGATGGATTTCGACGTGCCTCTGGGTGTCAATGGCGACACGTATGACCGGTACCTGGTGCGTATCGAAGAGATGCGCCAGGCGAACCGCATCATCCAACAGTGCGTGGCTTGGTTGCGCGCGAACGACGGCCCGGTGATCACGAGCAACCACAAGGTGGCGCCTCCTGCGCGCGTCGGCATGAAGAGCGGCATGGAAGATCTGATCCACCACTTCAAGCTCTTCACCGAAGGCTTTCACGTGCCCGAAGGCGAGGCGTATGCCGCGGTCGAGCACCCGAAGGGCGAGTTCGGCATCTACATCGTCAGCGACGGCGCGAACAAACCGTACCGGTTGAAGATTCGGCCACCCGGTTTCCCGCACCTGGCCTCGCTCGACGAGCTCGCGCGCGGCCACATGATTGCCGACGCAGTTGCGTTGATCGGCACGATGGACATCGTTTTCGGGGAGATCGACCGGTGATCAGCGAATCGACACGGCAGCGATTCGACAACGAAGTCGCCAAGTACCCGGTCGACCAGAAGCAGTCGGCTGTGATGGCTTGCCTCGCTGTTCTGCAGCAGGTGCAGGGCTTTGTCTCGGCCGAGAGCGAGAAGCTTGTGGCCGAGTACCTCGGCATGCCGCCGATCGCGGTGCACGAGGTCACGACCTTCTACAACATGTACAACCAGCAGCCGGTGGGGCAGTTCAAGTTCAACGTCTGCACGAACCTGCCGTGCCAGTTGCGCGACGGGCAGGCGGCCCTCGATCATCTGTGCCACAAGTTGGGTGTCGAAGAGGGCGGCACCACGGCCGACGGCTTGTTCACGGTGCAGAAGAGCGAATGCCTCGGCGCCTGTGCTGACGCGCCGGTGATGCTGGTCAACGACCGCCAGATGGTCAGCTTCATGAGCAACGCGCGGCTCGACGAGCTGGTCGAAACCTTGAAGGCGCACGGAACAGGAATAAGCGCATGAAGAACCCACTGATCGACCTGTCGAAGTTTCAGGCCACAGGCGCCGAGACCTGTTTTCACGACCGTCACATCGGCGCGCAGATCGTCGCCGGCCTCGACGGCGAGAACTGGGGCCTCGATGACTATGTGGCTCGTGGCGGCTACCTGGCGTTGCGCAAGATTCTCGAAGCCGGCGAAGCCGATGGCGTTGCGCGCGGCATGACTCCCGATCAGGTCATCGCCGAGGTCAAGGCCTCCGGCTTGCGCGGCCGCGGTGGCGCGGGTTTCCCGACCGGCCTGAAGTGGAGTTTCATGCCCCGCACGTACCCGGGCCCGAAGTACCTCGTCTGCAATTCCGACGAGGGCGAGCCCGGCACCTGCAAGGACCGCGACATCCTGATGTTCAACCCGCACATCGTCATCGAAGGCATGGCGATCGCGGCGTACGCGATGGGCATCAAGACCGCCTACAACTACATCCACGGCGAGATCTTCGAGGTCTACGACCGTTTCGAAGCGGCGCTCGAGGAAGCGCGCGCTGCGGGCTTTCTGGGTGACAACATCCTTGGCTCCACGTTCAGCTTTCAGCTGCATGCGGCACACGGATTCGGCGCCTACATCTGCGGTGAAGAAACCGCGCTGCTCGAATCTCTTGAAGGCAAGAAGGGTCAGCCGCGCTTCAAACCGCCGTTCCCGGCCAGCTATGGCCTCTACGGCAAGCCGACGACGATCAACAACACCGAGACCTTCGCGGCGGTGCCGTGGATCATCCGCAACGGCGGCGCACCCTACCTTGCGATCGGCAAGCCGAACAACGGTGGCACGAAGATCTTCTCGGTCGTCGGTGATGTGCAGAACCCGGGCAACTTCGAGGTGCCGCTGGGCACACCGTTCAGCAAACTGTTGGAGCTCGCCGGCGGCATGCGGCCCGGCCGCACGCTGAAGGCCGTGATTCCTGGTGGTTCATCGGCACCCGTGCTGCCGGCCGCGGTCATGAACGACCTGACGATGGACTACGACGCCATCGCCAAGGCCGGTTCGATGCTCGGCTCCGGCGCGGTCATCGTTATGGACGACACACGCTGCATGGTCAAAAGCCTGCGCCGCTTGAGTTACTTCTATATGCACGAGAGCTGCGGCCAGTGCACACCGTGTCGCGAAGGCACCGGCTGGCTCTACCGCATGGTCGACCGCATCGCGAAGGGCGAAGGCCGCATGGAAGACATCGACCTGCTGAACTCGGTCTCCGACAACATCCAGGGCCGCACGATCTGCGCCCTCGGCGACGCCGCAGCAATGCCGGTGCGCGCGATGATCAAGCACTTCCGCGAGGAGTTCGTGCAATTGATCGAGCACAAGACGGCGACGGTCATTGCAACTCGCCCTGATCCCGGCCTTCCCCCAAAAGGGGAAGGAGTGACCCGAGTCGCTGCGCGACTGACTTCATGATTGAAATCGAACTCGACGGGAAGAAAGTAGAGGTTGTCGAAGGCAGCATGATCATGCACGCCGCCGACAACGCCGGCACCTACATTCCGCACTTCTGCTATCACAAGAAGCTCAGCATCGCGGCCAACTGCCGCATGTGCCTGGTCGATGTCGAGAAGGCGCCCAAGCCGATGCCGGCCTGCGCCACACCGGTCACGCAAGGCATGATCGTGCGCACCAAGAGCCCGAAGGCACTCCAGGCCCAGAAGGGCGTGATGGAGTTCTTGCTGATCAACCACCCGCTCGATTGCCCGATCTGCGACCAGGGCGGCGAGTGCCAGCTGCAAGATTTGGCGGTCGGCTACGGCGCATCGAGCACGCGCTACAACGAAGAAAAGCGCGTCGTCTTTCACAAGAACGTCGGCCCGCTGATCTCGATGGAAGAGATGAGCCGTTGCATCCATTGCACCCGCTGCGTGCGCTTCGGTCAGGAAGTGGCGGGCGTGATGGAGCTCGGCATGATCCACCGTGGCGAGCATTCCGAGATCACGACCATCGTCGGCGACACGATCGACTCCGAGCTCTCGGGCAACATGATCGACGTGTGCCCGGTCGGCGCGCTTACCAGCAAGCCGTTCCGCTACAGCGCCCGCACATGGGAGCTCTCGCGCCGCAAGAGCGTGAGCCCGCACGACTCGACCGGCGCGAACCTGATCATGCAGGTCAAAAGCAACGCGGTGATGCGCGTCGTGCCGCTCGAGAACGAGGCCGTCAACGAATGTTGGATCGCCGACCGCGATCGCTTTTCGTATGAAGCCTTGAACGGCGCGGATCGACTCACTGCCCCGATGATCAAGCAGGGCGGTGCGTGGAAGGCCGTCGACTGGTCGACGGCGCTCGAATACGTGAGCCGTGGGCTGACGCAGATCTCGGTCGACCACGGTGCGAAGAGCATCGGCGCGATCGGCTCGGCGCACAGCACGGTCGAGGAATTGCACTTGCTCGCGAAGTTAGTGCGCGGCCTCGGCAGCGACAACATCGACTTTCGCACGCGGCATGCAGATTTCGCCAACACCGACGGCGCGACTTCCGCTCGGTGGCTGGGCACGACCATCGCCTCGCTGTCGAACCTGCAACGCGTGCTTGTTGTCGGCTCGTTCCTCCGCAAAGACCACCCGCTGTTCGCGCAGCGCATCCGCCAGGCCACGCGCAAGGGAGCGCAGGTGCACAGCCTCAACGCCGCGCACGACGACTGGCTGATGACGACGGTCTCAACGACATCGGTCGCACCGAGCGGTTGGGTGAATGCGCTTGCCGACATCGCGACCGCCATCGGAGCAACCAATGGCGCGCAATCGCCGCTGGCTGGCACCGCGACCGACGGAGCCAAAGCGATCGCCGCCTCGCTCGCGAGCGGCGAACGCAAGGCGATCCTGCTTGGCAACGCGGCTGCACAGCATCCGCAGGCAGGCGCGTTGCTCGCACTCGCGAACTGGATCGGTGCGCAGACCGGCGCCACGGTTGGCTACCTGACGGAAGCTGCGAACTCCGTCGGCGCGCAACTCGTCGGCGCGATGCCTGCGAACGGCGGCATGAACGCCGGCCAGATGCTCGCCGGCCCCGCACTCAAGGCCTGCCTGCTGCTGAACGTCGAGCCCACGCTCGACGCCGCGAATGCGGCCGCTGCGAGCGCCGCGATGCAGGCCGCCGAAATGGTCGTTGTGCTGACACCCTTCAAGAATGTCGCGAACGAGTTCGCCGACGTGATGCTGCCGATCGCGCCGTTCAGCGAGACCTCGGGCACGTTCGTCAACGCCGAAGGTCGTGTGCAAAGCTTCCACGGCGTCGTCAAGCCGCTCGGCGAAACACGCCCCGCCTGGAAGGTGCTGCGTGTGCTCGGCAACTTGCTGGCGCTGAAGGGCTTCGACTTCGAAACCTCGGAAGAGGTGCGGGCCGAAGCGCTCGGCGACGTGACGGCAATCGCCTCGCGACTGAGCAACCAAAGCGCTGCGAAGCCGACGGTCTCGCCGGCCGCGAGCGGGCTGGAACGCATCGCCGATGTGCCGATCTACGCCAACGATTCGCTGGTGCGCCGCGCGACCTCGCTGCAACTCACGGCCGACGCCCGCGCGCCGTTCGCGAGCCTGCCGCAAACGCTGTGGTCGCAACTCGGCTTGCTCGATGGCGACAAGGTGCGGGTGTCGCAAGGCGCTGCTCATGCAGTGCTGCCGGCGAAGCTCGATGCCACGCTGGCCGCCACCGCGGTGCGCGTCCCCGCCGGTCACTTCGACACGGCAGCTCTCGGCGCGATGTTCGGCGCGATCACGGTCGAGAAATCCTGAGCATGCTCGACTCGATCACCGCCATCGGCGCGTCCGCTCTCGGCCCGGCGTGGCCGCTCGTCTGGTCGGTTGTCAAGATCGTCGCATTGATCATCCCGTTGATGCTGTGCGTGGCCTACCTAACGCTCTGGGAGCGCAAGGCGATCGGTTGGAGCCAGATCCGACCGGGCCCGAACCGGGTCGGCCCGCTCGGCCTGCTGCAGCCGATCGCCGATGCGGTGAAGCTGATCTTCAAGGAGATCATCGTCCCGACCGCGGCGAACAAGACTTTGTTCTTTCTCGGCCCGGTGATGACGATCATGCCGGCGCTCGTCGCCTGGGCGGTGATTCCGTTCGGCCCTGAAGTCGCGCTCGCCAACGTCAATGCCGGCTTGCTGTTCCTGATGGCGATCACCTCGATGGAGGTCTACGGCGTGATCATTGCCGGCTGGGCTTCGAACTCGAAGTACGCGTTTCTCGGCGCGCTGCGCGCATCGGCGCAGATGGTCAGCTACGAGATCGCCATGGGTTTTTGCATGGTGATCGTGTTGATGGTCAGCGCCAGCCTGAACATGACCGACATCGTCATGGGCCAGGGCAAGGGCTTCGGCGCGAACCACGGCGTGACCGTGTTCTCATGGAATTGGTTGCCGCTGCTGCCGATCTTCGTCGTTTACTTCATCTCGGGATTGGCAGAAACCAACCGGCACCCGTTCGACGTGGTCGAGGGCGAATCCGAAATCGTCGCCGGCCACATGGTCGAATACTCGGGCATGGCATTCGCGATGTTCTTCCTCGCCGAATACGCGAACATGATTTTGATCAGCACATTGGCTGTCGTCATGTTTCTCGGGGGCTGGCTCTCACCGTTCGACATCGCGCCATTCAACTGGATTCCTGGCTGGATCTGGATGGCGATCAAAACCTTCTGCGTCGTCACCGTGTTCCTGTGGGTGCGCGCGAGCTTCCCACGCTTTCGCTACGACCAGATCATGCGTCTGGGCTGGAAAATCTTCATCCCGATCACCCTCGTGTGGCTCGTGGTGGTGGGGCTTTGGATTCAGTCCCCATGGAACATCTGGAATTAATTCGGAAAGAGAAGGGGGCAACACACATGGCCACCACCGCATCGATATTGAAATCGCCAACGGCGCCCACGCCGATCAGGGACTTCTTCTCCAGCTTCCTGTTGGGCGAGTTGCTGAAAGGCATGGCTCTGACCGGCCGACACTTTTGGTCGCGCAAGATCACGGTTCAGTTCCCGGAAGAACGCACGCCGATGTCGCCGCGCTTTCGTGGCCTGCACGCGCTGCGGCGCTATGAAAACGGAGAGGAGCGCTGCATTGCGTGCAAGCTCTGCGAAGCCGTGTGCCCGGCCCTGGCGATAACGATCGAATCCGAAGTGCGCGACGACGGTTCGCGCCGCACCACGCGTTACGACATCGATTTGACCAAATGCATCTTCTGCGGCTTTTGTGAAGAGAGCTGCCCGGTCGATTCGATCGTCGAGACCCACGTCTTCGAATACCACGGCGAGAAGCGGGGCGACCTGTACTTCACGAAAGACATGCTTCTCGCGGTCGGCGACCGCTACGAGCCCGAGATCGCTAAAGCCAGGGAGGCGGACGCCAAATACCGCTGAGCCTCACTGCTCGGCGGATTGATCTGCACGGCAGGGAGCCGCGCGCAAAGAACGACATGAACATCGACACCGCGCTTTTCTACATCTTCTCTGCAGTCCTGCTGTTCGCCTCGTTTCGCGTGATCACCGCGCGCAGTCCGGTGTACGCAGCGCTGTTCCTCGTGCTCGCGTTCTTCAATGCGGCCTGCATCTGGATGTTGCTGCGCGCCGAGTTTTTAGCCATCGTGCTGGTGCTGGTGTATGTGGGCGCGGTGATGGTGTTGTTCCTGTTCGTCGTGATGATGCTGGACGTCGGCTCCGAGACATTGCGCGAAGGCTTTTGGAGCCACTTCCCGGTCGCTGCGCTCGTCGGCGTCGTGATCGCGCTCGAGATGGCCGCGGTGCTGTTGCCCGGCTTTCGGCTGACCGACGCGCCCGTGGCCGATGCCGCCGCGATCAAGCTTGGCAACACCAAGTTGCTTGGCATCGACGTTTACACCAAGTATCTGTATCCGCTGCAAATCGCGGCCGTGCTGCTGCTCGTGGCGATCATCGCGGCGATCGCGCTGACCCTGCGCAAGCGCAAAGACTCGAAGCACCAGGACGCGTCGCAGCAAGTGCGAGTGCGCGCCGCCGACCGGATGCGCGTCGTCAAGATGAAGCCCGAGATCGAGTTGCCCGATCCGGTGATCGCGGCCGCCGCACCGGTCGCGGCGCCGACCACGCAGGTCGGCCCGGGCGCAGGAGAGAAAAAATGACCCTAGGTACTGTGACGCTCGGCCACTACCTCGTGCTCGGCGCGATCCTGTTCGCGATGTCGGTGATCGGCATCTTCCTGAACCGCAAGAACCTGATCGTGCTGCTGATGGCAATCGAGCTGATGCTGCTCGCGGTCAACCTGAACTTCGTCGCGTTCTCGCATTACCTCGGCGACATGGCGGGACAGGTTTTCGTATTCTTCATCCTCACCGTCGCTGCGGCCGAATCAGCGATTGGCCTGGCGATCCTCGTCGTGCTGTTCCGCAACCGCGCAACGATCAATGTCGACGAGCTCGACGCGCTCAAGGGCTGACCCAGATGGCCGCGACCCTCTCCCAAAACATGCTGCTCGCGGTGCCCTTGGCGCCGCTGGTCGGTGCGATCGCCGCGGGTCTGTTCGGCAAGCAGATCGGCCGCAAGGGCGCGCACTGGATCACCTGCATCGGTGTGGCGATCTCGCTGGCCGTCTCGTTGCAGACGTTGCTCGCCGTGCTCGACGGCGCGAGGTTCAACGCCACGGTCTACGAGTGGATGACGGTCGGCTCGCTGAAGATGGAAGTCGGCTTTCTCGTCGATGGCTTGACCGCGATGATGATGTGCGTCGTCACCTTCGTCTCGCTGATGGTTCACGTCTACACCATCGGCTACATGAAGGGCGACCCCGGCTACCAGCGCTTCTTCAGCTACATCTCGCTGTTCACTTTTTCGATGCTGATGCTCGTGATGAGCAACAACTTCCTGCAGCTGTTTTTCGGCTGGGAAGCGGTGGGTTTGGTCTCGTATCTGTTGATCGGTTTTTGGTACACGAAACCGACGGCAATTTTCGCCAACATGAAGGCGTTTTTGGTGAACCGGGTCGGCGACTTCGGCTTCATTCTCGGTATCGGTCTGGTCGTTGCCTATGGCAACACGCTGAGCTACAGCGAGGCTTTCGCGAAGGGCCCCGAACTCGCGAAGATGATCTTTCCCGGAACGGATTGGATGCTGATCACAGTCACCTGCATCTGCCTGTTCATCGGCGCGATGGGCAAGAGCGCGCAGTTCCCGCTGCATGTGTGGTTGCCCGACTCGATGGAGGGCCCGACGCCGATCTCGGCGCTGATCCACGCGGCGACGATGGTGACGGCCGGCATCTTCATGGTCGCACGCATGTCGCCGCTGTTCGAGTTGTCCGACACGGCGCTCAGCTTCGTGATGATCGTCGGCGCCATCACCGCGCTGTTCATGGGCTTCCTCGGCATCATCCAGAACGACATCAAGCGCGTGGTCGCGTATTCCACGCTCTCGCAGCTCGGCTACATGACGGTCGCGCTCGGCGCCTCGGCGTACTCGGTGGCGGTGTTCCATTTGATGACGCACGCGTTCTTCAAGGCGCTGCTGTTCCTTGCGG
>JANLUW010000505.1:0-8329 GCA_031363645.1 Rhizobacter sp.
GGATGGGTGCACAGGCGCATGGGCGGCGCTGAGCATCGCAGCGCAGCGGGGGAAGTCCGTCGTACCCGACGTACCGGCGAGAAGGCTTCATGCGACGGCGCGTTCGGCGACGGTGCGGCGCCATCACAGCCGCCCCGCGGAGCGAGAAGCGCAAGGAACCCGCAGCGCAGCGGAGGGCGCCGCCGCTGCGACTGGGCGCCCATCCGCCCCGGCCTTGCCGCGCCGACGATCGCGTGAGCAAGTGCCATGAACCGCACCACTCGCGACACCGCGCAACGCTGGCTGAAGGGAGCACGCGCAGCAATCGTCATCGAAGTGATCCGAGCGTGCGGTTCCGCCCCACGTGACGCAGACACGCGAATGCTGGTCGCGGCCGAAGAATTCATCGGCACCATCGGCGGCGGCCACCTCGAAATGAAGGCGATCGAGCGTGCGCGCGGCATGCTGAGCGCGGGCATCTTCGATCCACGCGAAGAGCATTTCCCCCTCGGCCCCGCGCTCGGCCAATGCTGCGGCGGCGCCGTCACGATCGCGTACCACGCGCTCACACCGCAGGCGCTTGCACGCTGGGCCGAACCGGAGCCGCTGTTCCACCTGCAGCTCTACGGCGCTGGCCACGTCGGCCGCGCGATCGCGACGCTGCTCACCACGCTCGATGTCCGCGTCGACTGGATCGACGAGCGTGAACAAGAGTTCCCCGCCACCACCACGCTCGGCACGCCGTGGCCCGAGCACATCCGGCGCGTCTGTGTCGACGCTGTCGAAGGCGAGGTGCGGCTCGCGCCGGCTGGCGCGTTCTACCTCGTGCTCACGCACGACCACGACCTTGATCTGCGCATCACCGAGGCGATCCTCAGGCGCGGTGATTTCGCCTACCTCGGCCTGATCGGATCGAAGACGAAGCGGCAGCGGTTCACGCACCGATTCGAGCAGCGCGGCATCGATCAAGAGGTGATCGCCCGCATGACCTGCCCGATCGGAATTCAACCGATCGACGGCAAGGAACCCGAGGTCATCGCCATCGGTGTCGTCGCGCAGCTAATGACTCACGCGGTCGCAAAATCGGACTAGTCCACCTGTTCGATCGTCCCGACGACCACCGCGGTATTGGCCGGGTCGAACATCTGAGTCTTCGCGTCGCGCGTGGCAAATACACGGCACGCGTCGGCGCTGTTGCCTTTCCATTTGAGACACAGCGCGCCCTTGTCGTCGATTGTCCAGCGGGCAGTGTCCTTCGAGTTCAGGGTCAGGTTTTCGCCATACAGCGTGCCGTTCTTGCGGATGTCCCATTTGACGCGATTGTTGTCGGCGTGGCGAGCGAAGGTGATCTTATGGTCGACGAGAAAGGTCTCGACTGCCGCCTTGTCGAAAAAGCCTTCTGCGTCAGCGGCGAGCGCTGTGCCGGCGAACAAGACGCCAACACCGAGCGACATGATCCAGGGGAAACGCTTCATCGCAAACCTCACGGTGGGTGAGGCTGCGACAAGCAACCTCGGTCACACCACTCTATGAAAAGGCCGGCGCGACGGCTATCCCTAAGCGCGTGGGCGCGGCGGCCCCTACAACTGCTCGACCGGCACGAACGGTGTCAGCAACCACGATTTGATGCGCAACCACGGCGTCGAGTCGGGTTCGGTGGTCAGGATCATTTCCTTGTCGCCGTCGTTGCTGATCCATTCCAGGCCCTTGCCGCTCGCCCGGAGCCGCACGCGGTAGGCGCTGTAGAGGCGGTCGATGTCGATCACACGCAGCAGCTCTTTGGCCAGCGCCGGGCTGCGCACGACGGCGCCGAGCTCGGTGTTGATGCTGGCCGAGCGAGGGTCGAGGTTCATCGAGCCGATGAACAGGCTCTCGCGGTCGATCACGGCGAGCTTGGCGTGCAGGCGCCCGAGCGACTTGCCAAACAGGAACGGCCGCTCGTTGTGCTTGACGCGCGACGAACTCAGCTCGTAGAGCTCCACGCCCATCTGCAGCAACTCCTCACGATGCGCTGCGTAGCCGATGTGCACGATCGGCTCGTCGGTCGAGGCGAGCGAGTTCGTCATCACCGCGACCGCGACGCCCCTGGCGCGCAGGTCGCGCAACATCTGCAAACTCAGCTCGCCGGGCACGAAATAAGGTGACGACATGACCACCTCTTTCTTGGCCGCACGGATCACCTCGAACAGGTTGTAGGTCACGCTGGTGTCGAGCGGCTCACCGCCGACGCTGCCGTCGAACGGTTTGTCGGGGTGGTCGGCGAACACGAAGGCCTCGCCCCAGATCAGGCCGAGGCGGCCACCGTCGAGGTCGTCGGCGATCGGCCCGTAGCCGAGGATGTCGTTCGAAGGCAGCTCGGCCGGCGGCGGCGTGGTGGCAGGGCCGGTGTCGTGCTCGAAACGCGCGCGCAACTGCGCGGGGGAGATGTCAGTGCCCGCAACCGACTTCAGCGGATAGACCGCCGCGCTGTTCCAGTAACGGTCGAACTGAAACTGCAGCGGCGGCACGATCCAGCCGACGGTGAAAGCGTCGACGTCGACGTAGTTTTCCGTCGCGCCGCGCAGGTAGTACTCGTTGGCCACGTTGCGGCCGCCGATCACGGCCATCGCGCCGTCGGCGATGAAGAGCTTGTTGTGCATGCGGTGATTGACGCGGCTCCATTCGTCTGCCGAGGCCAAAAAGCGCGTGCCCTGCCCTCGGCCACGCGCCCGTGCGAACGGGTTGAACACGCGAACTTCGACGTTCTCGTGTGCGGCGAACGCAAGCCAGTACGGGTCTTGCCCGCCGGTGTAGAGGTCGTCGATCAGCAGCCGCACGCGCACGCCGCGCGCGGCCGCGTCGCGCATCGCGCGCAACAGCCAGCGGCCGGTCTCGTCGGTCTCGAAGTGGTAGTACTGAACGTCGAGCGAGACCTCGGCGCGGCGCGCGAGTTGCACCCGCGTGTCGAGCGAGAACAGGCCGAGCGGCATCAGGCGGAAACCCGACACCTCTTGCGAAGGTTGCGAGCCCTGCGCGATGCGGCCGAGCGTGGTCGCGGTGCTCAGTGGGATCGCCTCACTGGCGATCGCGTCGCGGTCGACAGCTGGCAAGCTGCTGCATCCGACGAGCAATCCGACCGAGGCTAAGGCAACCGCAACCGCAAGGCGGCCAAGAAGAGCCACCTTGATTCAGCGCGCGACGCTGCCGAACACGCGATCCCAAAACGAGCTGGTCACGCCATAGCTGCCGGGCCGCGCGCGATGGTGGTGCAGGGCATGCGCGCGCTTGCGGCGCTTAAGCCACGCGTTGTCGAGGTTCCAGTGGTGCGTCGCGTGGTGTGTGACCGCGTAACCGAAGTAACCGACCAGCACACCCCAGGTCAGCGCGCAGGCGATCCACACATCGGCCAGCACAAGCACAGGCAAAAACACGAGGCCGAAAATCAGCCCCGCGCTCAGGATCGTGGGGCTCGCGATGCGCGCAGTGGGCCGTGCGTGATGCAACGCGTGCCAGGCGCGAAACGGCGGCATGCCGTGCAATATGAAACGGTGCATTGCGTATTCGATCAGCGTCCAGGCGACAAGGCCGAGCAACGCGAAGGCAGCGAGTTCGGGCCAGGCCCGCAGCGGCTGCGCCACCGTCAGGAAGGTCGGCATTGCCACGACCGCGCCGCCATACAGAAGAAAATCGGCGCGGTACGCGTTACGGCTGTGTTCCAGCGCGAAAAGTTCCATCGGAGCAGACCCTGTTTGGTGATGCCGCATTGGAACCGACTTCGACGCGCTTGTTCATTCACCGGGTGAAATGAGCAGCGTGTGTACGGTATCGAACATACGCGAGCGCGTGAACTGCCTAAACTCTTCCGCGAAGCTCCGGCGCGGGTCATCGCCGGGGCGAACTCGAACCCTGAATTCTCGTATCCGAAACCGACGTGATGGCCCTCGCTCCCGACCCACGAACCAACCAATTGCTCGCAGCCCTGCCTGAGGCCGAATGGGGGCGCTGGCAGCCGCTGCTCGAACCGTTCGACATGCCGCTCGGCCACGTGTTGTACGAGCCCGGCAGCACCCTCAGCCACGTGTACTTTCCGACCAATGCGATTGTTTCGCTGCTGTACGTGATGGAAAACGGCGCCTCGGCCGAGATCGCGGTCGTGGGCAACGAAGGTCTCGTCGGCATCTCGCTCTTCATGGGCGGTGAATCGACACCCAGCCGCGCAGTCGTTCAGAGCGCTGGCCAAGGCTTTCGGCTCACGTCCGAGCTCATCAAAGAAGAATTCAAGCGCGCGCCCGTGCTGCACTTGCTGCTGCGCTACACCCAGGCGCTGATCACGCAGATGGCGCAGACCGCCGTGTGCAACCGCCACCATTCGCTCGACCAGCAGCTTTGCCGATGGCTGCTGCTGAGCCTCGACCGCCTGCAGGGCGACGAGCTCGTGATGACCCAGGAGCTGATCGCCAACATGCTCGGCGTGCGCCGCGAGGGCGTGACCGAAGGCGCGCTCAAGCTGCAAGAGGCCGGGCTGATTCGCTACTCGCGCGGGCACATCAAGGTGCTCGACCGCCCCGGGCTGGAGGCCCGCACCTGCGAGTGCTATGCGGTCGTGAAGCGGGAATACGACCGGCTGCTGCCGTCGAAGCCCGCGGTCTAGCGCGCAAAATTTGCTTGCTATGTGCGCTGGCCCACAGCCAGTCGGCGGCGCAATAGCCACAGTCGAGCCTCCACCGCAGGAGCGCAGTTTGGCCAGGGTCGAAAACCATTTGATCGAACGATTGCCGCGCGCCGAGCGCTTGCGGTTGCTGGCCATTTGCGAGCCTGTCGAGCTCGTGCTCGGCGACGTGATGTTCGAGTCGGGTGCAGCGACGCGTAACGTCTGGTTTCCGACCGACGGCTTTGTTTCGTTGATCACGCTGATCGACGGCAACCCGGGCCTGGCGGTGGGCATGGTCGGCCGCGAAGGCCTGTTGGGTGCGCAACTCGCGCTCGGCGTGTCGAAAGCGCCGTTGCGCGCGTTGGTGCAGGGACCGGGCAGGGCTTGGCGCATCGGCGCTGCGGCGTTTCGCGCCGAGCTCGCGCGCAGCACGCCGTTGCAACGCGGCCTGGGCCGCTACCTGTACGTGTTGATGGCGCAGCTCGCGGCGGCAACTGCCTGCCTGCGGTTCCACCAGATCAGCCCGCGCTTGGCACGCTGGCTGCTGATGAGCCAGGACCGGACGCATGCCGATCACCTTCACGTCACCCACGAGTTTTTGGCTTGCATGCTGGGCGTGCGGCGCGTGGGCGTGACCGCGGCGGCCGGCGCGCTGCAGCACGCCGGGCTGATCGAATACCACCGCGGTGAACTCAAGGTGCTCGACCGCGCCGGGCTCGAAGCCGCGGCCTGCGGCTGCTACGCCGCCGACCGACGCACCTACGACGAGCTGCTGCTTCGCTCGAAACTGCCGCGCTGAGCCGTCGAGCGTGCGCTGGCGTACAGACCGCACCCGGGCAGCGAATTATGTTCGGGCGATGAAAATTATTTTTGCCGCTGACGGCAGCAAGTACACGAAGAAGGCGCTCGCCTTTCTCGTGACCCACGACAGCCTGGCCGGTGCCGGCGACGAAATCTTCGTTCTGAACGTGCAACTGCCTGTACCGGCGCGCGTGAAGGCGATGTTGGGAGCAGGCGCCGTCACCGACTGCCAACGCGAAGATGCCGAAAAGGTGCTGGCGCCGATCACCAAGTTTCTCGCTCGGCACGGGCTGCGCTACCGCAGCACCTGGGTTGCCGGCTCGCCCGCGGCCGAGATCGTCAAGGCGAGCGTGCGCGAGCGCGCGCACCTGATCGTGATGGGCACCCATGGCCACGGCTTTTTAGGCCGCGCGGTGATGGGCAGCGTGGCGCAGCGCGTCGTCACCGACAGCGAGGTGCCGGTGCTGCTGGTGAAGTGATCGGAGGAAACAGGCGCCTGCACAGGCAAAGAACAGGAGCGAACCATGTCAAAACTGCCTTCGGACACGCTGCTAGGCGACATTGAAACGCTGTTCGGCGCGGTCAGCGCGCGCTTGAGGCGCATCGCCGATGGCTCGCGCGAGCCGAGCGCCGCGCCCAACGCTGAAACCATCGCCCACCTGCGCGCTGCCGTGCACGATTGCGTGACCGCGCTCGACCAGTTGCAGTCGATGCTGTTGGCCGAGATCGAACGCCGCAGCCGGCTCGAACAAATCGCCAGCAACGCGCAAGACGCGCTGGCGGCTGCACCACCCGAACTCGCGGCGATGTTCGATGCCCTGCTCGGCATGCCGCCGAACAGCTGCCGGTCGGCACGCTCCCCCGAGCCGTCTCGCGCGTCGTGAGGGCCCCCCAGTCAGACCCAAGGCAGCGAATAGGTCTTGGTGTTGGTGAAGCTTTTGACCGCTTCCTGCACGCCTTCTTTGTAGCCCAGGCCCGAATCCTTGATGCCGCCAAAGGGCGTGAGCTCGAGCCGGTAGCCGGGCACCTCGCAAACGTTGACCGTGCCCACTTCGAGCTCTGACACGAAGCGCGCGATGTAGTCGAGCCGGTTCGTGCAGACCGCCGACGACAGGCCGTACGCGGTCGCGTTCGAGAGCCGGATGGCGTCGTCGAGGGTCTCGAAGCGGATCACCGGCGAGACCGGGCCGAAGGTTTCGTGCAGCGCCAGCGGCATGTCTTGCGTCACGCGGTCGACCACCGTCGGCGCGTACAGCGCACCGCGGCGCACGTGGCCCGCCAGCACCTTCGCGCCGAGCGACACGGCCTCGTCGACCTTGCTTTCGCAATAGCGCGCTGCGGCTTCGTCGATCACGGTGCCCATGTCGACATTGCCGTCCATCGGGTCGCCATAACGCCAGGCCTCGGTCTTCGCGACCAGCAATTCGACGAACCGGTCGGCAACCGACGCCTGCACCAGCATCCGCTTGATCGCGGTGCAGCGCTGACCCGAATTTTTGTACGAGCCGGCCACGGCGAGCGTGGCCGCCTCTTCCAGATCGGCGTCTTCCATCACGATGATCGGGTCGTTGCCGCCGAGCTCAAGCACGATTCGTTTGTAGCCCGCCTTCGAGGCGATGTGCTTGCCGATCGCCACACCGCCAGTGAAGGTGACGAGGTCGACGTTCGGGTTCGTGATGAGCTCATCGGCGATCTCGCGCGGGTCGCCGGTCAACACCTGGAACATCTCGGGCGGCAGGCCTGCCTCGTACAGCACGTCGGCGAACGCGAGGGCCGAGAACGGCACTTTCTCCGACGGCTTGAGCACCATGCGGTTGTTGCTGACGATGGCCGGCACGACCTTGTGCGCCACCTGGTTCATCGGGTGGTTGAACGGCGTGATCGCGGTGATCACGCCGAGCAGCGGATCGCGCTGGGTGTAGACGCGGCGCTGCTTGCCGTGCGGCGTCAGATCGCACGAGAAGATCTGGCCGTCGTCTTTGAGCGCCTCATTGGCGCCGAACAGCAGCACATCGGCGACCCGGCCGATCTCGTAGACGGAATCCTTTTTGCATAGCCCCGATTCGGCGGTGATCAGGTTCGCGAGCGCCTCGCTGCGGCTGCGCACGATCGCGGCGGCGCGCTTCAAGATCTCCGACCGCTCGCAGCGCGTCAGGCGCGACTTGTAGGCGCGCGCCAATGCAAACGCGTGGCGCACGTCGTCGAGCGTGGCCTTCGGCACGGTGCCGATGAGGCACTCGGTGAACGGGTTGAAGACCTCGATGACGCGGTCGCGGTGGACGAGCGCTCCGCCGATCCGCATCGCCTCGCGGCGGAATTCGGGGGTGGGCGATCTGGCGGACGATCTGGCGGTCATGGCAAGTCTCGCGATGGCGTGAAGCTGGCTTCGATCACAGGATCAACATCGCCCGAAAGTCGTTCACGTTGGTGAAGGTCGGGCCGGTGGCCACGAGGTCATCGAGCGGCGCGAAAAAGTTGTAGGCGTCGTTGCGGTCGAGGAACTCCTGCGGGTTCAGGCCGAGGCTCACGGCGCGCGCGAGCGTGTCGGGCGCGATGACCGCACCGGCGTTGTCCTCGATGCCGTCGATGCCGTCGGTGTCGCCGGCCAACACGTGCACGCCGGGCTCGCCCTGCAGCGCGATGGCCGTGCTCAGCAAGAACTCCGACGCGCGCCCGCCGCGCCCGCCCTTGGCTGCGACCGTCACGGTCGTCTCGCCACCCGACAACACCACGCACGGCTTTGAGAACGGCTGGCCGTGGCGCGCCACGTAGCGCGCGAGCGCCGCATGCACCTTGCCGACGTCGCGCGATTCGCCTTCGATCTCGTCGCTCAGCACGTGCGCGGTGATGCCGGCGCTGTGGGCCAGCGCGGCGGCGGCGTCGAGCGATTGGCGCGGGGTCGAGACCATGTGGACCTCA
>JANLUW010000566.1:0-6777 GCA_031363645.1 Rhizobacter sp.
GACCTGATCTCGTTCACCGGCAGCAACGAGGTCGGCACGCTGGTGCAGGCGGCTGCCGCGAAGAATGCGGTGAAGTGCGTGCTCGAGCTCGGCGGCAAGAGCCCGCAGATCGTCTTCGCCGATTCTGACCTGGACCGCGCGGTGCCGATCATCGTCAAGGCGATCATCCAGAACGCCGGGCAGACCTGCACCGCGGGCAGCCGCCTGCTTGTGGAACAGGGCGCGTTTGACGCGGTTGTCGCCCGCGTCGCCGAGGCTTTCGCGAAGGTGCGCGTGGGCACGCCGGCGATGAATCTCGATTGCGGCCCGGTAATGAACGCGGCCCAGCTCGCGCGTGTGAATCGCTACATCGATGCGGCGCGTGACAGTGGCGTGCCGATCCTCGCTCAGGGGCAGCTCGCCGAGGGCGTACCCAAGGGCGGCTACTACGTACGGCCGACCCTGTTCGGGCCGGTTGGGCGCACCGATGCGCTGGCCTGCGAGGAAGTGTTCGGGCCGGTGCTTGCGGCAATGTCGTTCGCCGACGAGGCCGACGCGATAGCGCTGGCGAACGGCACGCCATACGGGCTGTTGGCGGCGGTCTGGAGCGAGAACGGAGGCCGCGCGTACCGCGTTGCGAAGGCGGTGCGGGCGGGCCAGGTGTTCGTCAATTGCTACGGTGCCGGCGGTGGTGTAGAACTACCATTCGGCGGCACGAAGCGCAGCGGACACGGGCGCGAAAAGGGCCTGCTGGCACTCGAAGAGTTGAGCTCGACCAAGACGGTTGTGCATTTCCACGGCTGAACCGCGTTGGTTGGGCGACGTTATCGCAAAGCGTTGCGCGTCAGCCGGTATCGAGATTCAAAGCCTTGGCGCGTTGCGCAGCGATGACGCTTACTTCGCTCAGCGGCGAAGAGCAAGCCGACCATGCAGGACACCGCGACGCTAGAGACTCCGACGATCCGTTTACAGCCGTCTCAATCCAGTTCAACGCACTCATTGAAGGAGCCATTACACAATGAACCGTCTAGCACTTTGCCTTTCGACGAGCTTGCTGGTCATCACGCCGTTCGCTGTCCACGCCAACAAGGCGCTGGCCGACAAGAACGGCTGCCTTGGTTGTCATGCCGCCGCCGTCAAGCTCGTCGGCCCGGCCTACAAGGAAGTCGCTGCCAAGTACGCTGATCAACCCGATGCGACCGAGATGCTCGCGAAAAGCATTCGCGCCGGGGGAACGGGCAAGTGGGGCGAGATGGCCATGCCGCCGCAATCGCAGCTGTCAGAAGCCGATGCGAAGAAACTCGCCGCGTGGATTCTCGGCGGCGCGAAGTAGTTGGACGCACCCGGTACTTTCCCTTTGTAGTAACCCGATACCACCTCAAGCTGGAGAGCCAGTGCAACACTGCTGGGCGCGGCCCAGCATTGTCTGGCGCGACCTTAAAAAGTTCAGGAGACATGACATGCGTTTGATTCCGATTGCGCAAGATCCGCTGACTGCGATGAGCGCCGATGGCGGCGGCTGCAACGAAGCAGAAGGCCAGGTTCCGAAGCTGGCCTTGCCGCTGGTGCGGCGCGAGTTTCTCAAAGGCTCCGGCATCTTGATGGGCACCATCGTGGCCGGTTCGGTGCTGGCGGCGTTCGCCCCCTCACCGGTGTGGGCCGTCGAGCTCAAAACGCTGAGCCAGAACGAGGGCGAGACACTGATGGCCATGGGCCGCGTGCTCTACCCGCACAAGAAGCTGCCCGACGCGGTCTATGCACTGCTCGCCAAAGACCTCGACGCGAAATCCGCTGCCAATGGCGATGCTGCGACCCTGCTGCAGGGCGGCGTCCGCGGTCTGGACCAAGCCGCCGGCGGCAGCTTCACCAAGGCCTCGGCTGCGAAAAAGCTCGCTGTGGTCAAGGCCATCGAGGGCACGCCCTTCTTCAATACCGTGCGCGGCCAGTGCGTGACCTCGCTGTACGACAACGACATGGCTTTCGCCGTGTTTGGCTACCCGGGCTCTGCGTGGGAAAAGGGCGGCTATATCACCCGCGGTTTCCAGGACTTGAAGTGGCTGCCGGCCCCCTCGGCTGAAGCCAGCCCGCCGCCCTACATGGGCTGAGCACGCCCGCTCGATTCATCAGATTTCAGGAGACAAGACAACATGGCGAAATTCGACTTCAGCGACGACTCGGTCGTCGTCATCATCGGTTCGGGTGCCGGCGGCGGCACGCTGGCCAACGAGTTGGCACAAAAAGGCATCAAGATCGTGGTGCTTGAAGCCGGCGCTCTGCAATCGAGCGCGACCTTCATCAACGACGAATGGAAGTCGTTCGGCCAGATCGCCTGGCTCGACAACCGGACGACATCGGGCACCTGGCGCGTCGCCAAAGATTTCCCGAACCTTCCGTCTTGGATATGCAAGACCGTCGGCGGCACGACCACGCACTGGGCCGGCGCCTCGCTGCGTTTTCAGGAGCATGAGTTCAAGGCCAAGACGACCTACGGAGGCCTCGCGGGCACGAGTCTGATGGACTGGCCGCTAACGCTGGGCGAAATGGAGCCTTATTACGCCAAGGCCGAAGACAAGATGGGCGTGACGCGCACCAACGGCATCCCCGGCTTGCCTGGCAACAACAATTTCAAGGTGCTTCACGCCGGCGCGAAGAAGCTTGGCTACCGTGAGGTCCACACCGGCAACATGGCGATCAACAGCCAGCCGCGACACGACCGTGGCCGCTGTATGCAGCTCGGCTTCTGCTTCCAGGGCTGCAAGAGCGGTGCGAAGTGGAGCACGCTCTACACCGAGCTGCCCAAGGCAGAGAAGACCGGCAACATGGACTTGCGAGCCGAGAGCCACGTCAGCCGCATCGAGCACGACGACACGGGCAAGGTCACCGCCGTTGTTTACTTCGACAAGACAGGCGCAGAGCAGCGCCAGAAGGCGCGCATCGTCTGCGTCGCCGGCAACTCGATCGAGACACCGCGATTGCTGCTGCTCTCGGCTTCGAACCTTTACAAAGACGGACTTGCGAACAGCTCTGGCCAGGTCGGGCGCAACTACATGCGCCACTTGACCGGCTCGGTCTATGGCATGTTTAAGCAGCCGGTGCACATGTACCGCGGTTCGACCATGGCCGGCATCGTCCGCGATGAGGCTCGCTTCGATTCCAAGCGCGGTTTCGTCGGCGGCTACGAGCTTGAGACGCTGTCGCTTGGCATCCCCTTCATGGCTGCATTCCTGAATCCGGGCGGCTGGGGCAGCGAGTTCACCGAGTACATGGACAACTACACGCACCTCGCGGGCATGTGGATCGTCGGCGAAGACATGCCGCGTGAAGGCAACCGCGTGACCCTCAACACCAACTTCAAGGACAAGTGGGGCAGCGCGGTTCCGAACGTGCACTTCGACGACCACCCCAACGACATTGCGATGCGCGAACACGCCTTCACGCAGGGGCAGCGCGTCTACGCTGCCGCCGGCGCCATCAAGTCGTTCCGCACGCCGCCTTACCCTTCGACGCACAACATGGGCACCTGTCGCATGGGGGCGTCGGCGAAGGACAGTGTCTGCAACGCATACGGCCAGACACACGACGTGGCGAACCTCTTCATCTCCGATGGCAGCCAGTTCACAACCGGCGGCGCCGAGAACCCGACTTTGACGATCGTCTCGCTGGCGATCCGCCAGGCCGACTACATCGCGAAGCAGATGTCGACGCGCACGATCTGACGTCGATCGGGCGACTTACCCGCAAATTGCTAAGGAGCCCACCATGTGCGAGTTCTTCGTCAAGGCCGATCCCATCCTGTACGAACAGCGTTCGCGCCCGATGCGCATCCGAGGCGTGCTCACCAGCATTCGGCTGGAAAACATGGTCTGGGACATCCTCGCCGAAATGGCTGAGGAAGAAGGTTGCACCACGAACGCGCTGATCTCGTTGTTCCATGACGAGGTGCTAGCGCACCGCGGCGAGGTGCCTAACTTCGCCTCGTTCCTTCGCGTGACCTGCATGCGCTATCTTCGGCGACGCGTTACCGTGAATGCGCCGCCTGTCTCGCCTCGGGTGGTGGCGCTTACCCGCGCCGCCACTTGAATGCGCGGCATCCTGCCGCAGCCCCTTAGCGATACCTGAACTGACTTTGTCCTCATGACCTTCGACACCGAATCTGAACCTGGCGTTTGCGAGACGCCGAATCCCGCATCGACCGGCTTCGTGTTGAACCACAGCATGTTGCGCGTCAAGGATCCGAAGCCCGCGCTCGACTTCTACACCCGCGTGATGGGCATGCGGCTGCTGCGTAAGCTCGACTTTCCGGAGATGAAATTCTCGCTCTACTTCCTGCATCGGCCACAAGACGGCGAGACGCCGCCCGAGGAGGTCGGTGAACGCACAGCGTGGACCTTCTCGCGGCCCGGCATCCTCGAGCTGACCCACAACTGGGGCACCGAAACCGACGCAGACTTCAAGTACCACGACGGCAATGCGCAACCGCAGGGCTTCGGGCACATCTGCTTTTCCGTGCCCGACCTCGATGTCGCCGTGCGCTGGTTCGACGAGAACTTGGTGACTTACGTCAAGCGCCCCGACCAGGGCAAGATGAAGGATGTCGCCTTCATCAAGGACGCCGACGGCTACTGGATCGAGATCGTGGAAGCGGCGCGCCTGAAGCAACTCGGCCGCTGAACTGGTGCGAAGCCCGATCTGCATGTCGTGCCTCGCGCACGATCCACAAGGAGAGTTGAATTGTCGTCCCTGAACATCGCCTGCCACTGCGGCCACGTGAAGATCAAGCTCACCGGTGAGCCTGTCGTCGACCTCTATTGCCACTGCCAGGACTGTCAGCGCATCACCGGCGCCGGCTGCGTGCCGTATGCGATCTACCCGCAAGCCGCGGTGGAAGTGACCGAAGGCAATACGATGCGCTGGGCGCTGAAGAGTAACCAGCGCACCCGCTGCACGAAATGCGGTACTTACCTGTTCGGCATGCCCGAAGGCATGGGCATCCATGGAATCAGCGCCTATCTGCTTCCGCCCGGCACTTTCAATCCGCAGATGCACATCATGTGCAAGGACGCGCTAGTACCGGTCAAGGACGACCTGCCGCATTTCGCCGGTTTTCCGGCGAATTTCGGTGGCAGTGACGAAAGAGTTGCCTGGTAGATGTTCTGGCTCCCGAAGCGTGAACCAGCAAACACCGACAGTCGAAGTGCAGTGAGGCGGCGGCACAGGTTTTGCCGATAGCGATCCTCAACGGACCAATAGATGACAACGACGATCACCGTGCTTCACGAGAATGTCGACGATGCAACGTTCGATCTCGACGACTGCATGGCGAATCACATGCCCTTGGTGGACGAGAAGTTCAAACCATTCGGCCTCACAAGCTGGCGCGTGCTGAAAGCGTGGAAACACCATTTGGCGACAAGCCGGCCCATAGCATCGTCGCCAATCTGGAGTTCGATTCCGCCGTTCAATTCAGGGCTGCCGTGGCGGCGGAGGCCGGCCCGGTTTTCGGCGACCTTCCCGACTTCAGCAACAAGAACCCTGTCGTCGTGATCGGCGATCTGGTGCGCTCGGCCCCGTAGTCTGCAAAGCCGCCCGCCGTTCGGGCCTGCGCGCGGTCGAACTAACAACGGCCTCGGGTCGCCGCACGGGCCCTTCTCAATCGACACCCGATCCCGTAGGACGGGCCGAACCGGGGTAGGAAGCAGCTGCGGCGTACATCACGTTGATCCGGGCGACATACTTCGACACCGGACCACGTATTGGGCGCCCGACGTGCTGTATTGATTGCGGTCCGAAGCCGTGGCGAAAGAACAGTGCGGAGCCCTTCGTTGGCCGAACATCGTGAACGCTGCCGTCGGGCCGGTACAGGCGTGTGTCGCCACCTTGCACGCCGTCGTCGGGGCCGTTCAGGTACAGCAGCATCGTGAGGCAGGAGCGCAGGTGCGCAGGCCATTGCAGCATGCGGCGTCGTTCGACATCGAGCGAGAACCCGGGCCATTCGCCATCGATGTGGCGGTTGAACACGTCGCCGTCGTCGTAGCGGTACATGTTCAGCCGCTCGGACAGGCGCGGGTGCAGCGTCATGCCGTCAATGCGGGCAGGCAGCAGCACAGCCATGCGCTCAAACAGCGGGCCGAGCGATTCGGGGTCTGTCACCCAGTGCACCGACTTGTTCAGTCGCATGCCGGGCGGAGTGGCGATGCCGGGCGCCTCGTCGCGATAACCAAATCGTTCGCTGGCCTCGACCACCGCGTCGGCTTCGGCAGCGGTCAGCAGGTTGTAAATCTCGAACGCGAGCAGCCCACCGAGTTCGATGTCGTGGCGTATCGAGCGCAGATCGGCGTCGGCGCGCAAGACGAGTTGCAGCGGGGGCGCGACGAACGCATGGATCGGCGTGTCGGGCACGATGCCACCTTGCGGCAGCGAGCCGGGCAGCAACGCAACGCTGCGGTGCGCTGGCCACGCAGACAACGTGCGGTCGGCGTTGGGAGTGGCCATCACCACGCCCCCACGTTCGGCATCGACGACCACGGCTCGGCCGGCGCCAGCGCCTGGCGTGCCTGCAGCAGCTCGATCGAAATGCCGTTGGGCGAGCGCACGAATGCCATGCGACCGTCGCGCGGCGGGCGATTGATCGTGACGCCGTGCGCCATCAATCGGTCGCACGCGGCGTAGATGTCGTCGACCGAATACGCAAGATGGCCGAAGCTGCGGCCACCGGTGTAGACCTCCGGATCCCAGTTGTGCGTCAGCTCAATCTCGGCCTCGGGCTGGCCCCGCGGAGCGAGATAGACGAGCGTGAAG
>JANLUW010000576.1:0-10801 GCA_031363645.1 Rhizobacter sp.
CGCGCTTGGCGTCGCCGCCATCAAGCAGTACGTGCAAACACATGGCTGCAAGGGCAAGACCTTCATCGCGATCACCTGCGGCGCGAACATGAACTTCGACCGGCTGCGCTTCGTGGCCGAGCGCGCCGAGGTCGGCGAGGCGCGCGAGGCGCTGTTCGCGGTGACGATTCCCGAGGAGCGCGGCAGCTTCAAGCGCTTTTGCGAGCTGATCGGGCCGCGCGCAGTCACCGAGTTCAACTACCGTATTTCCGATGCGAAGGCCGCTCACGTTTTCGTCGGCCTGACGACGACGAATCGCGCGGAGCCCGCCAAGCTTGCCAAGCACTTCGCGCGGCACGGCTTCGACACGCTCGACCTGACCGACGACGATCTCGCGAAGGAGCACTTGCGCCACATGGTCGGCGGCCGCAGTGCGCTGGCGCAAGACGAGCGGCTCTACCGGTTCGTCTTTCCAGAGCGGCCCGGCGCGCTGATGCGGTTCTTGTCGAGCATGCACCCGGGCTGGAACATCAGCCTGTTCCACTACCGCAACCAAGGCGCGGACCACGGCCGCATCCTGGTCGGCATCCAGGTGCCGCGCGGCGACAGGAAAGGCTTCAAGGAATTTTTGGAGACTTTGGCTTACCCGTGCGAAGACGAAACAGACAACCCCGTGTATCGGCTGTTTTTACGCTAACGGCGCGTCTTGAGGAGCGCGGTAGTGCCGCGCGGGCGCGGCAATTGCATGCGGCCGGCCAGCGGCCCCACAATCCGCGCCTTGAGTCAAGCCTGAGTGCTACACATCAACGGACGCCCATGTCGGTCAATCGCTCGCTCATAACCGCCACCTCGAACCCGCTGCTTGAACAGGCCTTGCGGAAGAAGCTCGCGCGCCGTGCCGAAACCACCGGCGGGCTGGGTGAACTCGAAGCGCTGGCGGTGCGGCTCGGCTTGATTCAAAACACGCTGAAGCCGCGCTTTCGCACGCCGCAGATCACGATCTTCGCCGCCGACCACGGGCTCGCGGTCGAGGGGATCAGCCTTGCGGGCAACCAGTCGACCGCGCTGCTCGCGCACCAGCTGCTGACTTCGCAATTGCCGCTCGCGGTGTTCTCGCGCATCCAGGGGCTCGAGATGTCGGTGGTCGACTGCGGCGTCTCGGAATCGGTCGCGCCGCATGCACGGCTGCTGGCCCGCAAGATCGCGCACGGCACACGCAACGCGCGGGTCACCTCGGCGATGTCGCTCGACCAGGCCCACGCCGCGATCCGCGCTGGCATGGAGATCGCCGATTCGCTGGTCGGCAACGCGGTGGTCTGTGCCGGCATCGGCGTCGGCTCGCACGAGAGCGCGGCGCTGGTGCTCGCACGCCTCTCGGGCGCGAACCTCTCGGATCTGCTGATCTCGGGCCCCGACATGGAAGAGGCCAACCTCGCGCACCTGCTGGCCGTGCTCAACGGCGCGCAAGCCCGCCACAAAGACGTGACCGAGCCGGTTGAAGTGTTGGCCGCGTTCGGCGGCTTCGAGATGGCCATGATGGTTGGCGTGATGCTCGTGGCCGGTAGCAAGCGCCACTTGATCGTCGTCGACGGTATGCCGGCGTGCGCGGCGTTGATGGTTGCGGCGCGCATCGCGCCGGCGGTCACCGACTACTGCGTCTACTGCCGTAGCCACAGCCACCATGGGCTCGACCAGGCGCTGTCGCTGTTCCACGCCTCGGCGTTGCTCGAACTCGGCATGGAAAGCACCGACGGCACCGGCGCCACGCTTGCCTGGCCGCTGGTGCGCAGCGCCGCCGCACTGCTGACCGAAGTTGCCGAAGGCGAAGAAGCCGGCCCGACCCACCCGGGCGCGATGAGCACCACTGCCGAACCCGCCACACCGCTGTGAGATCGGCCCCCTCTCCCTCTGGGAGAGGGTTGGGGTGAGGGATTTCAGCGGGCGCCGAACTTACTGAATCAACGCCTGCGACGGCACCAGCACACCGGTCTCGCTGCGTGGCGCAGCGACCGGTGGCGGCGCGATCGGCACCATCGGTTGCGGTACGAATTGCGGCACGTACTGCGGCACCACAGCCGGCACGTTGGCCGGCATGCCGCCCATCGGACCGATCGGCAGGCTGCCGGTGGCCGCAGCGGCCGGCCGCGCCAGTTCGAGCGTGATGGTCGGCGCGCCCTGCCCACCGGCGATCGACGCCGTGCGCAGGCTCACCGAGTGCAACACCAGATCGCCATCGATACGCGCGCCGACCGCGAACGCTTTCGGCATCTTGCCGTCGACCGCGATCAGCGCGACGCCTTGTGATACCGAGGCGCTGTCGGCCGTGGGCGCGCTTTTCGGGGCGACGATGCCGAGCAGGCGGAAGCGCGATGCGGCCTCGGGTGCGACAGCGGCCGCAGTCGGCGCGACCGGCGCGGTGCCGAGCAGGCGCGTGAGGTCACCGCGCACGGCCACGGCATCGCCGACTGCGACCGCATACGCCGGCGCAACGGGCGTGCTGACGAACAGGCGCAAACCCCAGAACACCGCGGTGGCGGCAACGAGGGCCCAAATGACGAATGCCGAGAGTCGTGCGAGCATGCGCGATTATGATTCAAGCGTCCTCAAACCCCGGCCCGCGAGCCGGCAGGAACATCCCCATGACGTTGGCTCAACACATCGGCGCGCTGCGCTTTTCGGCCCGCCAGATACGTTCCTCGCGCGGCTTCACGCTGATCGAACTGATGGTCGTGCTGGTCATCATCGGCGTGCTGGCCGCGCTGATCGTGCCCAACGTGCTCGGCCGGCTCGACCAGGCCCGCGTGACCGCCGCACGCAGCGACATCAACACGCTGATGGGTGCGCTCAACACCTACAAGCTCGACAACCAGCGCTACCCGAGCGCCGAGCAGGGCCTCCAGTCGCTGCTGACAAAACCGACGGCCGGTGCGGTGCCGGCCAACTGGCGCGGCCCCTACATTCCAAAGCTGCCGAACGACCCCTGGGACCGGCCGTATCTGTACGCGAACCCGGGCCTCAAGGGCGAGATCGACGTCTACAGCTTCGGTGCCGACGGCGTGACCGGCGGTGAAGGCAACAATGCCGACGTCGGCTCATGGCAATAGCCATCGATCGGAACCGACCGTGAAGTCACGGCAGGACGGCTTTACGCTGATCGAACTGATGGTCGTGATCGCGCTGATCGCGATTGCCAGCGCGATGGCCAGCCTGGCGATGCGTGACCCGGCTGCGACCCAGCTCGAACACGAAGGCGCCCGCCTGGTCGCGCTGCTCGAAGCCGCGCGCACCGAAGCGCGCGCCGCGGGTCTGACCGCGAGCTGGGCACCTCAGACGACCGAGCCCGGCTTTCGCTTCGTCGGCATGCCCGAGTCGTCGAATTTGCCGAACGCTTGGTTGACCGATGGCGTCACCGCCGAAGTGATTGGCGCGCGCGCGGTCACGCTCGGCCCGGAACCGCTGATCGGTGCCCAGCGCATCGTGCTGCACCTCGACGCGCAGCGCCTGACGCTCGCGACCGACGGCCTCGGTCCGTTCGTCGTGGTCGACGACGAAACCACCACTTCAGCGCGGCTGTGACCATGCGCCGCGCGCTGGGCTTCACGCTGATCGAGGTGCTCGTGGCGCTGACGATCGTGGCGATCACGCTCGGCGCCGGCATCAAGGCGGCCGGCGCGTTGACCGGCAACACGCAGCGCCTGGGTGAGGTCAGCGCGGCGCAGTGGTGCGCCGACAACCAGCTCACCGGGCTGCGCCTGCTCAAGCTGACTCCGCCGATCGGCACCTCCGAATTCTCGTGCGCGCAACTCGGCCAGACCTACCGCGGCACGCTCAACGTCAAGCTGCCGGCGAACCCGAACTTTCGCGTCGTCGAAGCGCTGATCGCCGACGACGCCGGGCAGACCATCCTGACGCTCTCCACCATCATGGGCAAATGACGCCGCTCGACACACCCCGGCGCGCTCCGGGTCGCGCTGCCCGCCGCGTTGCACCGCGCGGCTTCACGCTCGTCGAAGTGCTGGTCGCGATGACGGTGATGGCGATCATGGCGGTAATGGCGTGGCAAGGCGTCGACGGCATCGTGCGCAGCCGCAACGCGAGCCAGGCGCGGTTGGAGCAAACATTGCGGCTCAACACCGTGGTCGCGCAGTGGGAGCAAGACCTCGCGTCGATCCAAGACAGCAGCGCCGTGCCGCAAGCGCTCGCCTGCGACGGTGCCAGCGTGCGCCTTGTGCGGCGCACGCCCGACGGGCTGCAGATCGTCGCGTGGTCGTACCGGCCCGACGACAGCGGCGGCGCTTGGGTGCGTTGGGCCGGGCCCGCCGTCACCACGGCGAGCGCGCTGCAAGACAGCTGGTTCGGCAGCCTGCAACTGCAGGGCAGCGAACCGGGCTCGCTGAAAACATTGACCGGCATGCAGGGCTGGCAGGTCTACTTCTACCAAACCAACGGTTGGGCGAATTGCCAGTCGACCGGCAACGTTGCGCCGCCAGACATCGCGGGTTCGGGCGTGCGACCGCGGCAGGCACTGCCGACCGGCGTGCGCGTGGTGCTGAGCTTCGCGCCCGGCAGCGGCCGGAACGGCGAACTGACGCGCGACACGCTGGTCGGCCCATGAAAACACCCATGCACCCGCCATCGGCGCGCCATCAGCGCGGCGCCGCACTCCTCACCGCGATGATCATCGTCGCGCTGGTTGCCACGCTCGCGGCGGCGATGGTCTGGCAGCAGTGGCGCGCGGTGCAGGTGGAAGCGGCCGAGCGAGCGCGTGCGCAATCGGCCTGGATCCTGACCGGCGCACGCGATTTCGCCGGTCTGATCCTGAAAGAAGACTTCAAAGGTGGGCGCAACACCACAGCGCTCACCGAGCCCTGGGCGCTGCCGCTGAAAGAAGCGCGGTTGTCGACCTTTCTCGCTGTCGACAAGGCCAACGCCGACGACGGGCCCGAGGCGTTTCTCTCGGGCAACCTGGCCGATGCACAAGCCCGGTACAACTTACGCAACTTGGTCGGCGCGCAGGGCAAGCCCCTCCCGGCGCAGCTTGAAACACTGGTTCGGCTGTGTGAGAACCTGGGCCTCGACGGCAGCGTGGCCCAGCGCATCGCGGTCGGGCTGAATGCGGCGATCGGTGCGGCCGGCACCGGCGTCAACACCGCGGCCCCGCTCGAACCCAAGACGGTTTCGCAACTCACCTGGCTCGGCATCGACCAGAGCGCCGTGACGGCACTGCAGCCCTTCGTGGTGTTGCTGCCGACTGTGACGCCGGTCAACGTCAACACCGCGTCGAAGGAGGTGCTCGCGGCAGTCGCCAACATCGACCAGGCCAGCGCCGAGCGGCTGGTGCAGCTCCGGCAGCGCGGGCCGTTCAAGTCGATTGCGCTCTTCCTCACGCAAGCGGCGATCCCTTCTGGCACCACACTCGACATCGACGTGCGCTCCAGCTTTTTCGAGGTGCGCGGCAGCCTGCGGCTGGCCGACCACGTGCTGACCGAACGTTCGCTGGTGCAGCGCGGGCAAAGCGGCAACGTGATCGCGCTGCAACGCGAGCGCATCGCCAGCCTCGAACCGGGCGGCGGATAAATGCTGGTCGGCGCGCGTGGGCATCACGCGAGCAACGGTCGGTAAGTCCTTGATTCGCATCGATTGGTGAATTACGCGTGCCTACAATGCGCGCGTAACTCGAACTGCCCTCGCCCATGTCGACCCTCGTTGTCCAGATTCCGCCCCGCCCGCGCCTGCACAGCAACGCCAGCAACGCGCCGCCCGAGGCGAGCAGGCTGGCAACGGACTACGTCTACGTCAGCAGCCCCGATGGCCTCGCGCTCGAAGCGCAGGGCCATTGCGCGGCGGCGCTGCTGCCGAAAGCGACGACCGTGATCGCGGTGCTGGCCGATGCCGACGTGAGCTGGCACCGCATCACGTTGCCAAAAGCGCCGGCCGCGCGGCTGCGCGCGGCGCTCGGCGGCGTGCTCGAAGACGCGCTGCTCGAAGACGCCGATGACGTGCACCTCGCGCTCGCGCCCGAGGCCGTCGCCGGCCTGCCGACCTGGGTGGCCGCCGTGTCGCGCCGGTGGCTGCGGGCCGAGCTCGCGGCGCTCGAAAAGGCCGATGTGTTCGTCGACCGCGTCGTGCCGATGGCCTGGCCCGACGAGCCACCGATCGGCCACTTCGCCGAGACCGAGGTCGACCCCGGCAGCACCGCGCACGGCATCGCGCTGCACTGGGCCCACCCCGACGGGGTGGCCAGCGTGCGGCTGCAGGGCGGCCTCGCGCGCGCGCTCGTGCCTTCGCCGGCACCGGCCGAAACACGCTGGAGCGCCACGCCCGGTGCGGTGGCCGCGGCCGAACAGTGGCTGGGCGCGCCGGTGCGCGTCATGCTGCCAGGCCAGCGCCTGCTGCAAGCGGCGCGCAGCCTGTGGAACCTGCGCCAGTTCGATCTGGCGCGGCGCAACCGCGGCACCCGCGCGCTGCGCGATTCGGCCCGCCGGTTCTTCAGCCCCGAATGGCGGCCGGTGCGTTGGGGCATCGCGGCGCTGGTGGTTGCGCAGATCATCGGCCTCAACGTGTGGGCTTGGCACCAGCGCGGCGTGATCGAGGCGCGCCAGCTGGCGATGCAGACACTGGTCAAGGCGACCTACCCGAACGTCAGCCCGACCGACGTGCAGCGCGATGCCGATGCCGTGATGCAACGTGAAACCCAAGCCCTGCGCACCCTCGCCGGCAAACCCGGAGAGACCGACCTGGAGCCGATGCTGCAGGCCGCGGCATCGGCCTGGCCGAGCGAGCGCCCGCCGGTCGAGACGATGCGTTTCGAGCCCGGTCGCCTGACCCTTGCAGCGCCGGGCTGGAGCAACGAACAGATCGCGCAATTCCGCGGGCTGCTGCGCACCACCGGATGGTCGGTCGACGTGAGCGAAGGCCGGCTCACGCTCAGCCGTGCGCGGCCCGGAGCCGCTTCGTGAGCACCGGCAGCATCGGTGGTTCCCCAGCGATGGCGAGCCTGCGCCAGCAGGCCGGCACCTGGTGGCAGGCGCGCACGCCGCGCGAGCGCCAGGCGGTCGTCGGGGTCGTGGTGGTCGTCGGTGCGTTCTTCGTCTGGAGCCTGCTGGTGCAGCCGGCGCTGCGCACCGTCACCGACGCACCGCTGCAGCTCGACCGACTCGACGCCCAATACCAGCAGATGCAGCGCATCGCGGCCGAAAGCAACGGCTTGCGCGCTACGCCGCGGGTCGCACCTGCGCAGGCCGCGGCGGCGCTGAAGGCCGCGACCGACCGCCTCGGCGAGCGCGGCAAGCTGGTGATCCAGGGCGAGCGCGCGACGCTCACGCTCAACACCGGCGTCAACCCCGAGGCGCTGCGCGCCTGGCTCAACGAGGCGCGCAGCGGCGCGCGCGCCCGTCCGGTCGAGGCGCAATTGCAGCGTGGGCCACTCGGCTACACCGGCACGATCGGCGTGGCACTCGGGGGCGCCTCGTGATCCGCCTGCGCCGCAAGCGCACGCGCGGGCTGTTCGCGCCGACCATCGCCGCGACCGGTTGGGGTGAGTCGACCTTCGCTGAAATCTCTTGGGACAAATCGCGTGGCGCCGCGCTGCGCTGGGCCGCGGCCGGCGCCATCGTCGGGGTGCTCGGCGCGCTCGTGGCGTTCGCGCCGGCCGCTTGGCTCGCTGGCGCCGTGGCCTCGGCCACTGGGCAACGGCTGCTGTTGGCCGACGCCCGCGGCACGGTCTGGAACGGCAGTGCCGTGGCCGTGCTGACCGGCGGTGAAGGCAGCCGCGACGCCAGCTCGCTGCCCGGCCGCCTGGGGTGGACGCTGCGGCCAAGCGGCCTCGGCCTGGCATTGCAGCTGCAACATGCCTGCTGCCTGAACGGCACGGCCACGGTCAAAGTGCGGCCCGGCTTCGGCCTCACCGAATACACGCTGGTGCCGCCGGCCGGCTGGGTCGGCCAGTGGCCGGCCGCGCTGCTCGGCGGCTTGGGTACGCCGTGGAACACGATGCAGCTCGGCGGCTCGGTGCGGCTCGAATCGAATGGCCTGCGGCTCGAATCGGTGCAGGGCCGCTGGCTCGTCGACGGCCGAGTCGACCTGCGCGTGCTCGAAGCCTCGTCGCGCCTGAGCACGCTCGATTCGCTCGGCAGCTACCGCATGAGCCTCTCCGGTGACGCCACCAACCCCGGCCTCTCGGTGCTCAACCTGACCACCGAGAGCGGGCCGCTGCAGCTCAGCGGCAGCGGCACCCTCGGGCCTGCGGGCGTGCGCTTTCGGGGCGAGGCGCGCGCCGCGGCCATCGAGGAGACGACGCTGTCGAACCTGCTGAACATCATCGGGCGGCGCGATGGCGCGCGCTCTGTCATTTCGATCGGATGAGCATGAAGCCAAGCGCTACCCCTCCACTCCGCAAGACAGCTCGCGGCCGAACGCTGCCGGCCGCCATGGCCTCGGCCGTGCTGCTCGCCTCGTTGCTGCCCGCGCCGTTGGCATTTGCGCAATCGGCCAACAGCAGCGCCAGGGCGCGCGCCGCGCGCGGCGGCGAGACCGTGACGCTGAACTTCGTCAACGCCGAAATCGACGGCGTGGCACGTGCGATGTCGGCGATCCTGAAGCAGCAGTTCGTCATCGACCCACGCGTCAAGGGCACGATGACGCTTTACAGCGAAGCGCCGCTCTCGCCCAGCGACGCGTACAAGAACTTCCTGGCCGGGCTGCGCGGCCTGGGCTTCACGGTGGTCCAGGTCGGCGGGCTGTACAAGATCGTGCCCGAGGCCGATGCGAAGCTGCAGACCGGCACCGTGACGGTCGGCGAGCGCACGCTGCGCGGCGGCGACCAGGTGCTGACGCAGGTGTTTCGCCTGACGCACGAGAACGCCAACAACTTGGTCGGCGTGCTGCGCCCGTTGATCAGCCCGAACAACACCATCAACGCGAACCCCGGCAACAACACGCTGGTGATCACCGATTACGCCGACAACCTGCAGCGCATCGGCAAGATCATCGCGGCGATGGACACGCCGGCCTCGGGCGACGTCGAAGTGATCAACCTGAAATACGCCGTGGCCGCCGACATCGCGCCGCTGGTGCAGCGCATGACCGACAGTGCCGGTGCCCCCGGGGCGGGCACGGTGACCGGCGTGCCCGGAGGCGGGACCGGCGCGGCCTTGGTGCAGATCGATTCGCGCAGCAATTCGCTGCTGGTGCGCGCGCCCAATCCGGCCCGCATGGCCTCGATCCGCGCGCTCGTCGACAAGCTCGACAAGCCGGTGCAATCGGCCGGCGCGGCCGGCAACGTGTGGGTCGTCTACCTGAAGAACGCCGACGCAGTCAAGCTCGCGACGGTGTTACGCGCGGCCTATGGCGGCGGTTCGGGCGGCTCGGGCGGAAGCGGCGGCTCTTCGGGTTCGCCGTCGTCGAACACCAACCTAAACACCAGCGCCAACACCAGTGGCACGAGCGGCGCCTCGGCCCAGACGACCTCGCCGCTCTCGTCCTCGGCCGGGCCGTCGACGGGCGGTTTCGTGCAGGCCGATCCGGCCAGCAACTCGCTGATCATCACGGCGCCCGAGCCGCTCTACAAGCAGTTGCGCGCAGTGATCGACCAGCTCGACTCACGGCGTGCACAGGTCTACATCGAATCGCTGATCGTCGAGGTCAACCCGAGCGCGACCGGTGACTTCGGCATTCAATGGCAGGCCTTGGGCACGGGCAACGGCACCTACATCCCCGCAGGCGGTACCAACTTCGGCACCAGCGGCAACATCCTGACCGGTACCGGCCAGGGTGCGATGACCGCGATCGGCGCCCTTGCAGGCCTCGGCACAGGCGCCAACATCGGGCTGATCCGCAATTTCGGCAACACCTTCGGCATCGCCGCGATCGCGCGCGCACTGCAGACCCAGGCCGACACCAACATCCTGTCGACGCCGAACCTGGTCACCCTCGACAACGAAGAGGCCCGCATCGTCGTCGGCCAGAACGTTCCGTTCGTGACCGGCTCGTTCACCAACACTGGCACCGGCACGAGCAGCCCGTTCCAGACCATCGAACGAAAAGACGTGGGCACGACGCTGAAGATCAAGCCGCAGATCGGCGAGAACGGCACTGTGCGCATGACGATCTACCAGGAGTCGTCGTCGATCGGCGACGTCGCCACCGGCACCGCCAACGCCGGGCCCACCACCAACAAGCGCTCGATCGAATCGACCATCGTCGTCGACGACGGCCAGATCATCGTGCTCGGTGGCCTGATCGAAGACAACTACACGACCAACCGCTCGAAGGTGCCGCTGCTCGGCGACATCCCGTACTTGGGCGCGCTGTTTCGCAGCGAGAGCCGCTCGCGCAAGCGCAGCAACCTCATGGTTTTCCTGCGGCCCACCGTGATGCGCGACCAGGCGTCGAGCGACAGGATCTCGCTCGACCGCTACGACTTCATCCGTGGCAACCAGCTCAACTCGCAGCCGACGCAAAACGCGATCCTCGGCGTCAACGAGTCGCCGGTGCTGCCGGCGATCCGGCCGACCGATGTCGACGTGAACGGCGTGCCGCGGCCGCTCGGCAACGCCGCGCGCCCGGCCCTGCCGGCCACGCCGTCGCTGCCCGCCTCGGCCCCCGAGCCGATGCCGGCCTCGGCGCCGAAGACGAACTGAGCGACCACCAGGAGCACGCACATGGGCGCCCGCCACCCCCTGCCCTACGCCTACGCCAAGGCGCACACGCTGCTGCTCGAAGACGACGGCCAGCGGCTCGTGCTGTGGGCGCCCGAATCGGTCGGCCTGCCGGCGCTCTCCGAAGTGCTGCGGCTCTACGACGTCGACGCACTCGAGCGCGA
>JANLUW010000621.1:0-1962 GCA_031363645.1 Rhizobacter sp.
CGCCCGGGCTGGCACATCGAATGCTCGGCAATGGCCTGCGCGTTGCTCGGCGAGCGCTTCGACCTGCACGGCGGTGGTGCCGATCTTCAGTTTCCGCACCACGAGAACGAGATTGCGCAGAGCGAAGGCGCGACCGGCACAAAGCCGGCGGCGTTCTGGGCGCACAACGGGCTGCTCAACGTCGACCACGTGAAGATGTCGAAGTCGCTCGGCAACTTCTTCACCATCCGAGAGGTGCTGCAGCGCTACGACGGCGAGACGATCCGCTTCTTCATGCTGCGCACGCACTACCGCAGCCCGTTCAACTTCAGCGACGCGGGGCTCGACGACGCGCGCGCTGCGCTGCGTCGCCTGTACACCGCGCTCGATGGGCTCGACACGCCCAACGCCCAAGTCGACTGGGCGCAGCCGCAAGCCGCGACCTTTCGCGCCGAGATGAACGAAGACTTCAACACGCCGGGCGCGCTCGCGGTGCTGTTCGAGCTCGCGAACGAGGCCAACCGATTGCGCTCGGCCGATGCCGCCGCGTTGCTCAAGGGCCTGGCCGCCACGCTCGGCTTTTTGCAGCAAACCCCGCGCGACTATTTGCGTGCCGGCAACACGCTCGACGAGGCCGGCATTGCCGAGCGTATCGCCGCGCGCGACGCCGCGAAGAAGGCACGAGACTTCGCACTCGCCGACCAGATCCGCGCGGGCTTGCTCGCGCAGGGCATCGCACTCAAAGATTCGGCCAACGGCACGACTTGGGTGAAGGCCTGATGCCGACGCGTGCGATCAAGCCGGAGCTCGCTTTGGTGAACGGCGCAGCCGCACCGACCGACGTCAACCTCGCAGAGGTGACGCCCGACTACTGGGACGAAGCCTGCAAACACCTCGGCAAGCGCGACCGCGTGATGCGCAAGTTGATCCCGCAGTTCGGCGAAGGCCGGCTGCACAGCCGCGGCGATGCGTTCACAACGCTGGCGCGCTCGATCGTTGGCCAGCAAATTTCGGTCAAGGCGGCGCAGTCGGTGTGGTTGCGCTTCGCCGCACTGTTGAGCGACCCGTCGAAGCGCATGGCACCGGCATCGGTGCTCGCGCTCGACATGACCGTGATGCGCGGTGCCGGCCTTTCAGCGCGCAAATGCGAGTACCTCAGTGACCTCGCCGCGCATTTCGAGGCGGGCTCGGTGCATGTGCGCCAGTGGCAGCAGATGGACGACGAGGCGATCATCGATGAGCTCGTCGCGATCCGGGGCATCGGCCGCTGGACCGCCGAAATGTTCCTGATCTTTCACCTGATGCGCCCGAACGTGCTGCCGCTCGATGACGTCGGCCTGATCAACGGCATCAGCGTCAACTATTTCAGCGGTGAGCCGGTCTCGCGCGCCGAAGCGCGCGAGGTCGGCGATGCCTGGGCGCCGTTCCGCTCGGTCGCCACGTGGTACATCTGGCGCAGCCTCGATCCGCTGCCGGTAGACTATTGAAAGCGCGACCGCTGCCTTCGCGCGAAGGAACACACGAATGAGCAAACGTCACTTTCTCGAGTTCGAGCAGCCGGTGTCCGACCTCGAATCGAAGATCGAAGAACTGCGCTACGTGCAGAACGAATCGGCGGTCGACATTTCGGAAGAGATCGATCGTCTCGGCAAGAAAAGCCTGCAGCTCACGAAAGACATTTACGCGAGCCTGTCGCCGTGGCAGGTCACGCAGATCTCGCGTCACCCGCAGCGGCCTTACACGCTCGACTACGTGGCCGAAATCTTCACCGACTTCCAGGAGCTGCACGGCGACCGTGCGTTCGCCGACGACCAGTCGATGGTCGGAGGCCTCGCGCGTTTTAACGGTCAGGCCTGCATGGTGCTCGGCCACCAGAAGGGCCGCGACACGAAGGAGCGCGGCTTGCGCAACTTCGGCATGTCGCGCCCCGAGGGTTATCGCAAAGCGCTGCGGCTGATGAAGCTGGCCGAAAAGTTCGGCCTG
>JANLUW010000624.1:0-3005 GCA_031363645.1 Rhizobacter sp.
CGCGAGGGTCGAACCCTTCATGACCGGTTTCGTCGAGAACAACCAGTACCTCGGCCGTCCGGTCGACTTCCTGGTGCTGAAGGACGGCTCGATGCTCGTCAGCGATGACCACGCCGGTGCGATCTACCGCATCAGCTACGCAGGCAAGTGAGTTGAAGCCCTGGCGACACGCTGCTGCAGCGGCCGCTTTGGCGTTGCTCGGCTCGACCGTGGCGCTGCCTGCCAATGCGCAGGCGAAGAAGGTCACGGTCGGCACGAGCGCAACCTCGGCAGCGCGCGCTGCCGAGGTTGCCGCCTCGGCCCCTTCCGGCAACGCGCTCTATGCCGAGCGCTTTCGCAACGTCTGCGCAGCCTGCCACGGCGCCGATGGCCGCAGTGACATGGCGGGCACGCCGGTGCTGGCGGGGCAGTATTCGCTCTACACGATCACGCAGCTGTTCCTGTTCCGCGAAGGGCGCCGCACCAACGAGGCGATGGTCGCGCTGGCCAAGCCGATGACCGACACCGACCTTCGCGGCTTCTCCGACTTCATCGGCACACTGGCGCCCATGCCCGCACCGCCGCCCGCCGCCCCGCCCGATGCCGCGAGGATGAGCAAGGGGCAAGCCCTCGCCCAACAGAACAAATGCGTGTTTTGCCACGGCACCGCGCTGGAGGGTGGCCAAGGTGTACCGCGCATCGGCGGCCAGAAAGAGGAGTACGTGCGCGCCACGCTGCGTGGATTCAAGTCGGGTGAGCGGCCGGGGTACACGCGCGCGATGACCGAGGCGCTGAGCCAGGTGCCGGTCGACGACCTGGACGCGCTGGCGTATTACGTCGCGAACTTCACGGGCAAGTAGCAACGGGCATCAGCGGCCGGCTGGCGAGGTGTGCTTCAGTGCCCCGACGATGCCGCAGCACGCGCCCATCGTGTGGTGGTCGACCTTGCCGGCGGGGCTCTTCTCGTCGGTCGTGTTGACGTTCGTGCGCGAGAGCGACCGCAACCACGCGCCGTGTCGGTGGTCGATCCAGTTTTGCCAACAGTACGCCCACAAATGGTCGTACCAGTCGCGGCACACCGCGTTGCCCGTGCGCGCCCCGAGCAGTGCGGCGCAGGCCAGCGTCTCGGCTTGCACACAATGGTATTTGCGGTCGTCACAAACGGCGAAGTCAGGGCCGAAGCCGTAGAACACGCTGCCGTATTCGGCACCCCAGGCGCGCGCGAGCGCGCGCTCGAACAAGGCTTAGGCGCGCCGCAAAAGCCAGAGCAGCGGCCGATGGCGCTCGAGGATCAACAGCAGCTTGGCCCACTTGGTGAAGTGCCGCGGTTGGTAGCCCCAAGGCCGAAAGATGTCGCTGCTGTCGTGGCGGTTGTAGTCCCAGTCGATCGACCGGTCGGCGCGGTAGTGCTCCCAAATCATCAAGCCATCGGTTTGGGCGGTTTGGCGCTGAACGATGTGGTCGGCCAGCAGCGTGACGCGGTCGAGAAAGCGCTCGTCTCGCGTGGCCTCGAAGGCGGCCAGACAGGCCTCGGTCGCGTGCATGTAAGCGTTCTGACCGCGGTAGTCGGTGCGGTGCCAATGCGCGTCGGCCTCGTCTGCATACAGGCCGAACTCCGGTTGCCATAAATGGCGCTCCATCAGCGCAAAGGTTTCGTACAGCGCGTCACGCGCCTCGCCGACGCCAGCGAGCAGCGCATGCGAACAGGCGAGCAGCACGAAGGCCAGCCCATAGCAGTGGTTGGTCGCATCGGTGACCGTGGCGCGCCGGCCATCTCAGTCGCGCTGCCAGGCGTAGCCGCCGGTCTCGGCGTTGCGGTGCACGTCGCGCAAGAACGCCAGCGCGTGGTGCATGTTCTTCGCGTGCGCAGGCGTGTGTGAAAAGTGGCGCACCGCCATCGCCCACACGAACACGTGGCGCGCGCTGCCCACCAAATGCCGGGTGCGGGCGTCGTAGACGGTGCCGTCGTCCTCGAGAAAGTGGAAGAAGCCCCGCTCGGGTCGACCGCGCGCGGGTCGTAAAAAGTGAGCGGGTGCTGCACGTGCTGGAGGATCGCTTCAGGGCGATGAAAGTCAGGTGGCGTCGGGGTCATCGGAATGGTCGGTGTCGACAGTTGCGTACAGGCAGCGCCAGTCTGTCGAGCGCGAATTGGACCCAACACCGCGCGACATTCAGTTTGGGGCTTCCAGCAATGTGGCGACCAGTGGACTCGCACGAGACGTGCACCCACCTCGCCTGCACGTGCCGCAAGCATCGGCCCTGCTGCGGCCGCTCGCTACACTCGCAGCCATGTTCTACCACCGCGCCATTCACCGCCTGACGACCGCGATGCTCGTGGCTTGTTCGCTGCTGTTCTCACAGCTGGCATTGGCGCGGTACGTGTGCCCCGGCGCAGCCGGCGCCGGCGTGAGTGGGCTAACCATGGCGCAAAAGATGGCTGCGGGCGAGCCTTGCACCGGCATGGATGAGCCGCAACCGGTGCTGTGCCACCAGCACTGCACCGGCTCGCCCCAGTCGTTCGAGATCGCCAAGCTCGCCACGCCGACGATGCCGGCGATCGTGCAGGTGCTGACCGTGCCGGTCGTGTTCGATGCCCACCGCATCGAAGCCGCACCGCGCGCGCAGGCGCTCGTCGTGCGCGCTCCCCCCGACCCGCTGTTTCTGGCCACGCTCAGACTCCGCGTCTGACCGCTCCACCGACCGACCGGCGCTGGTGCGGCATGCCCGCTCGCCAGCTCACCCCTGTTCGCTCGCGGAGTTCGCATGCCCATCCAAATTTTTCGCGCGGTCGCGCTTGCTGTTGCAAAAGCCGTTGCCCAAGCCGCTGCCAAAGCCGTTGCGCTTTTGTCGATCGCTGCGACATGCTGGCCGCTCCCGGCATCGGCCGCACCGCTCTCGCTCGACGCTGCGCTCGAGCTCGCTGTCGCACGCTCTGAAGCGACACGCTCGGCGCGCGCCGGCCTGAGCAGCGCCGCCGAATCGGCGCGCGCTGCCGGCCAGTTGCCCGACCCGACGCTGCGTGCCGG
>JANLUW010000631.1:0-1705 GCA_031363645.1 Rhizobacter sp.
CAGGGCGGCACGATCCCGCTGATGAGCATGCTGCAGAAGAGTTTTCCCGCGGCGCAGATGATGGTCTGCGGCGTCCTCGGCCCGAAGAGCAACGCGCACGGGCCGAACGAGTTCCTGCACGTGCCGTACGGCAAGCGGCTCACGGCGGCGGTGGCGCAGGTGATGGCGGCCTGCCCGTGAGCGCGAGCCGGGCGGTGAGCCCGCCGACCGTGCTTTCGATGCCGGCGCTCCGCGGCGATGTGCACTGCGTCTGGGAGGCCGCGGCCACGCTCGGCGAAGGCACGTGCTGGTCGCCGCGCACCCAGACGCTGTGGTGGGTCGACATCCTGCAGCGCCGCCTTTACAGCCTGCGCCCGGCCGACGATGCGCGCGCCAGTTGGCAGTTCGACGAAGAGGTCTCGGCCGTCGCCGAACGTGCCGATGCGCCCGGCTTGATCGTGACGCTGCGGCGCGGCTACGCGCTGTTCGACCCCGACGCAAACCATGCCGCGCCGCGCTACCTGCACGAGCCGCCGGCCGAACCACCGGGCAATCGCTTCAACGACGGCAAGTGCGACCGCCGCGGCCGGTTCTGGGGCGGCACGATGGACTTCGCGTGCCGGGCGCGCACCGGCGCGCTGTACCGCTACGACCCCGACGGGCAGTGCGTGCGCCACGAGATCGGCTTCGCGGTGACGAACGGTCCGACCTGGTCGCGCGACGAGCGCACGATGTACCTCAACGACACGGTCGAAGGCCGCGTTCACGCGTTCGATTTCGATGCCGAGACCGGCGCGCTCTCGAACCGGCGCGAGTGGCTGCGGCTCGCCCGCGGTGACGGTTTTCCGGACGGCATGACGACCGACGCGGCCGGCCGCCTCTGGCTCGCGCACTGGGGCGGCGCCTGCGTGAGTTGCCACGACCCGGTCAGCGGCGCAGAGCTCGGCCGCATCGCCTTGCCCACCCGCCACATCACCAACTGCGCGTTCGGCGGCGCCGACCTGCGCACGCTGTTCATCACGAGCGCGCGCTCCGAGCTGTCGGCCGAGCAGCTGGCCGCGCAACCGTTGGCGGGAGCTTTGTTCGCGGTGGAGTTCGACGAGCCGGGTGTGCCGGCGGGGGTGTTCGGCGGCTGAGTCCTGCGCTGGCTCAGACCAAACCGCTGCCCGGCTCCAGCACTTCGCTCAAATCAGCGCGCGTTTCCTTCAGCTGCACCAGCGTCGCCTGCTGCGCCGCCAGCGGGTCGCGGTTGAGCAGCGCGGTCAGGATCGCCTTGTGCCGCGGCAGCGAGAGCGCGTGCGTGTTCGGGTGCAGGCTGCTGAGCTTGATCGACTCGCGCAACGCGAGCGACAGCATGTTGCCGATGCAGGCGAGCAGGTCGTTGTCGGTGGCCTCGGCGATGCCTGCGAGCGCCGCATGGGTCGCGACCCTGGCCGCGAGCGCAGCGGCGGCGGGTTCGAACACGCGGCGCACCGTCAGCAGCGTCTCGACGAATTCCGGCGGCGGCGGCGTCTGGACCAACCAGCACAGCACGTCGGGGTCGAGCAGGTGCCACTCGTGAGGCCGACCCGAAGTTCAGAATTATCCGCGGCCAGACCGGTGACGTCACGCGCGCCAACGGCAAGGAAGTGATGGAAGATTTCTCACGTCCACCATCTATTTGATCGGCGTGCCACCCGAAATCAACATGGGGGTCAAAGCCGCGGTCGTGTTCGTGGTGATGCTG
>JANLUW010000633.1:0-9258 GCA_031363645.1 Rhizobacter sp.
GTGCCTACCTCTTCACCGAGCGCGGTTCCGAGGGCATCACGATGGGCGTGACCAACGTTCTCTACCCGATGGGCTTCAAGTACGAAGACCCGAAGAAGCCGTACTCGATGGACGGCTTCGTCAACTCGGCCGATGCCGTCAAGGGCCTGGAGTTCTACAAGACGCTCTACAAAGGCAGCACGCCGCCGGGGCTGACCAACGCCTACATGGGCGAAGGGCTCGACGCGTTCAAGTCGGGCCAGGTTGCGATGATGATGAACTGGTTCGCGTTCTTCCCGGGCCTGTACAAAGACCCGAACGTCGGTGGCGAGAAGATCGGTTTTTTCACCAACCCGTCCGACAAGGGCAAGGGCGTGCAACTCGGCGGGCAAGGCATCTCGGTCGTGTCGTACTCGGCGAACAAGAACGAATCGCTGCAGTACATCAAGTGGTTCGCGAGCCCCGACGTGCAAAAGAAGTGGCAGGCCATCGGCGGCTCGTCGGCCTCGAAGGCGGTGCTCAACGACCCGGGCTACGCGAAGAGTTCACCGTTTGCGCAGAACTTTCTGGAGTCGATGGACATGGTGGTCGACTTCTGGGCCGAGCCTTCGTATGCGCAGTTGCTGCTGGCGATGCAAAAGCGCACGCATGATTTCGTGGTGGCCGACAAAGGCACCGCGAAAGAAGCACTCGATGCGCTCGTGGCCGACTGGAAGAAAGTGTTCAAGGACGACGGGAAGTCGAAGTAAGCAAGGCTTCGTTTTAACCCGCCCTCACCCCAACCCTCTCCCGCATGCGGGAGAGGGGGCCGGGATTTCTACTCTCCCGCCAAGGGCAACGAATAGGCTTCTCGTGGCCTTGGGAGAGGGCCGGGGTGAGGGCCCGCACAAACACACCGAAACACCATGTCCGCCACCAACCCGATCGCCACCCGACTCGTCGACATCACGCCACCGGCGATAGCCACCCGCATGCGCGGGCTGTCGGACCGCGCGGTTGCGTGGCTGTTCGTCGGCCCGACGATGCTGCTGCTGCTCGCGATCAACATCTTCCCGTTGATCTGGACCATCAAGCTCTCGTTCACCAACTACCGGGCGAACCAGCCGAACTCGAACGTGCTCGATGTGGGCATCGACAACTACGTGTCGGTGCTCACCGACCCCGATGTCTGGGCCTCGATGCAGGCCACCGCGCACTTTTTGTTCTGGACCATCACGCTGCAAACGCTAATCGGTTTTGCACTCGCCTACCTGATCGACCGCAAGTTTCGTGGCCATGGCTTCTGGACCACGCTGATCCTGATTCCGATGATGTTGTCGCCCGCGGTCGTCGGCAACTTCTGGGCGTTTTTGTACCAGCCGCAAACCGGCCTCTTCAACTACGCGGTCGCGTTCTTCACCGGCGTGCCGGCGTCGTCGTTCGAGATGATCGGCTCGGTGAAGCTCGCGCCCTGGGCGATCGTGATCGTCGACACCTGGATGTGGACGCCTTACGTGATGCTGATCTGCCTGGCCGGCCTGCGGTCGATCCCCGACTACATCTACGAAGCCGCCGAGGTCGACCGCGCGTCACCGTGGCGGCAGTTCTGGTCGATCACGCTACCGATGGTGTTGCCGTTCATCATGCTGGCGGTCCTGTTTCGCGGCATCGAGAACTTCAAGATGTTCGACATGGTGAACCTGCTCACCTCCGGCGGCCCCGGTTCGACGACCGAGCTCGCCTCGATCACGCTCAAACGCGAGGCGTTCGAGAAGTGGCGCACTGGCTACTCGGCGGCATTCGCAATCATTCTTTTCGTGACGGTGTTCGGCCTCGCCAACATCTACGTCAAGGCCCTCAACCACGTCAAGAATCGATGAAAACCAACTGCACTGCGGGCCGAGCGCCGGGCTGCCCCAAGCCGGCCCGCATTCCCCCGGGGGATCGTAGAACGTACCCGTTCGACGAGGGGTCGTCATGAGTCAAGGCATCAGCACCGCACATTCCGTCGTCGAACCGAGCGCGCAGGCGCGCTGGATCGCGGGCACGCTGGTCGCGCTCTATGCGTTGATCACGATCGTGCCGCTGGCGTGGATCATCGTCACCGGCATGAAGACGCCATCGGACGCGATCAGCTACCCACCGAAGATCGTCTTCACGCCGTCGGCGCAGGGCTACTGCAACCTGTTCACCACCCGCTCGCGCCAGACGCCCGAATACATCGCCGCGTTGCCGCCTGCGGTCGACACCTGCGACAAGGTCGCGCGCGACGCCAACATGGTCGTGGCCGGCGCCTCGAACTTCGTGCCGCGTTTCGTCAACTCTTTGATCATCGCGTTCGGCTCGACGATCCTCTCGGTCGGCTTCGGCGTGATGGCGGCCTACGCGTTCTCGCGCTTCAAGGTGCCGCTGAAGGACGACCTGCTGTTCTTCATTCTTTCGACGCGGATGATGCCGCCGATCGCCGTCGCCATCCCGATCTATTTGATGTACCGCGAGCTCGGTTTGTCAGACACGCGGCTCGGCATGATCTTGCTCTACAGCGCGGTCAACGTGTCGCTCGCGGTCTGGTTGCTCAAGGGCTTCATCGACGAGATCCCACGCGAATACGAAGAGGCTGCAATGGTCGACGGCTACACGCGGCTGCAGGCCTTTCGCAAGGTGGTGCTGCCGCAGGCCACGACCGGCATCGTCGCGACGGCGATCTTTTGCCTGATCTTCGCGTGGAACGAATACGCGTTCGCGGTGCTGCTGACCTCGGGCACCGCGCAGACCGCGCCGCCGTTCATCCCGATCATCATCGGCGAGGGCGGGCAAGACTGGCCGGCAGTGGCCGCCGGCACCACGATCTTCCTGCTGCCGATCCTCGCGTTCACGATCCTGTTGCGCAAGCACCTGCTGCGCGGCATCACCTTCGGAGCGGTCCGCAAATGAACGTGCCAACCCAACGCCGCTGGCCGAAGCGCCTGCGCCGCGGGCCGATGGAGATGCTCGCCTGCGCGATCATCAGCGTCGGCATCCTCATGCTGCTGCAGCCCTTCGCGATGGCGCTCTACACATGGTCGTTCCTGACCACGCTGTTCGGCACCGTGATGTTCATGGTCGTCTCGAAATTTCCGCAATGAATAACTACCCCACGTCGCTTCGCTCCTGCCCCCCGAGGGGGCGCAGCCTGCCCTTGGGGCGGCCCGGCGGGAGGGCTGACCATGGCTGAAATACGCGTCGAGCGTTTGCACAAAGAGTTCGCCGAATTCACTGCCGTGAAAGACTCCTCTTTCACTGTGCGCGACGGCGAGTTCTTCTGCCTGCTCGGGCCTTCGGGCTGCGGCAAGACGACCACGCTGCGCATGATCGCGGGCTTGGAGCTGCCGACTTCCGGGCGCATCTTTCTCGGTAACGAAGACGTGAGCTTTAAGCGCGCCTCGGCCCGCGACATCGCCTTCGTGTTCCAGATGTTCGCGCTCTACCCGCACATGAACGTGCGCCAGAACATCGCCTTCCCGCTCGTCTCGCAAGGCGTGCCGCGGGTGCAGATCGACCAACAGGTCGAGCAGGCGGCGCGCACGCTGCGCATCACCGAGCTGCTCGACCGACCGGTCTCTGGGCTGACCAGCGGTGACCGCCAGCGCGTGGCGCTCGGTCGCGCGATCGTGCGCCAGCCGCTGGCTTTTTTGATGGACGAGCCGCTCGGCGCGCTCGACGCCGAATTTCGCGAGGTCATGTGCCAGGAGTTGCGTGCGCTGCACGACCGGCTCAAGGCGACGACCGTGTACGTCACGCACGACCAGAACGAAGCCATGGCGATGGCCGACACGATCGCGATCATGAACCGCGGCGTGATCGAGCAACTCGGTGCGCCGCTCGAGGTCTACGAGCGGCCCGCGAGCGTTTTCGTGGCCGACTTCATCGGCGCGCCGGCGATGAACTTTTTGCCGTTCCATGCGGCGCTCGCGCAAGGCGCCGAGCAGCTTCACCTCGGCCCGGCGCAGATTCGTGTGCCGGCGCTGCGCGAGGCGATTTCAGAGCGCGCGCTGCTGTGCGGTGTGCGCCCCGAGCACGTACGGCTCGACGACGGCTCGGCCTTGCGCGCCGAAGTGCTCGGCACCGAATACCTCGGCACCAGCCGCGTCGTGACGCTCGCCATGGCCGATGGCGCCACGCTGCGTGCCAAGGTCGAGGTGACGAGCCCGGCGCAACGCGGCGACCACGTCGGCCTCGCATTCGACGCGGGCGCGATTTCGCTCTTCGACAAAGACTCGGGCCGTGCGCTGCGCACCGCGCGCGACGACCACGCCTTCAAGGCAGGACCCCGCCATGGCTGACCTTCGACTCTCCGGCATCGGCAAACGTTTCGGCGACGTGCAAGCGGTCGCCGACCTGACGCTCACGGTTCCGAGCGGCGAATTCATCGTGCTGCTCGGCCCGAGCGGGGCCGGCAAAACCACCACGCTGCGGCTCGTCGCCGGCCTGGAAATGCCCGACACGGGGCAGATTTACATCGGTGGGCGTGACGTGACCACGCTCGCACCGGCGCTGCGTGACGTGGCCTTCGTGTTCCAGCAATATTCGCTCTACCCGCACCTCACGGTGTTCGACAACCTCGCCTTCCCGCTGCGATCGCCGATGCGGCCTACGCCCGAGGCCGAGGTCAAGCGCAAGGTGCTCGAGGTGGCCGCCATGCTGCGCATCGAAGACAAGCTGCAGAACCCGGCGACGCGGTTGTCGGGTGGCCAAATGCAGCGGGTCGCGATCGGTCGTGCCCTCGTGCGCAGCCCGTCGCTCTACCTGATGGACGAGCCGCTTTCGTCGCTCGACGCGAAGCTGCGCAACGACCTGCGGCTCGAGCTCAAGCGCATCCAGCAAGACATGGGCGCGACGATGCTCTACGTCACGCACGACCAGATCGAGGCGATGACGATGGCCACCCGCATCGGCGTGATCGAGCACGGCCGGTTGGTGCAAGTCGGCACGCCGCAGCAGATCTACGAAGACCCGGTGAGCAGCTACGTGGCCGCACGCCTGGGCACACCGCGCATCAACCTGCTGCCCTGCGCAGCGATCGGCACGCTGCACGGGCCGATGCGTGCTGCAACCGTCGGCGTGCGGGCCGAGCACCTGCGGCTGCATGCGCCGGCCAGCGCAGGCACGCACCGCGCCGCGCACGTCACCCGCATCGAGCGCCTGAGCGATCTGCACTTGGTGCATGTGCAGCTCGACGGCAGCGAACAGAGCCTGATCACCGCGGCCCCTGCCGGCGCGCGTTACCTGACCGGTGAAGCGGTTGCCGTCGAGGTACTGCGCCCACTGTGGTTCGATGCCGACGGCCAGCGCATAGCGGCCTGACTCAGACCCCACCTTTCAAACGAGGACCCCATGACACACGTTGAACTCATCCGCAGCGCGACGCAAACGCTGATCGATAATGTCGACGAATTGACCGCGCTCGATTCGGCCATCGGCGACGGCGACCACGGCTTCAACATGCGCCGCGGCGCGCAGGCGATTCAAGGGGTGATGAACGATCTCGGCGGCCAGAACCTGAATGATTCGCTGCGCACGATGGGCATGCTGTGCATGTCGACAATCGGCGGCTCGTCGGGGCCGGTGTTCGGCACGCTGATGGTCACGCTCGGCAAGGAATTGCCCAGCCCAGCCACGGCGCCGAGCCTGGCCACCGCGTTGCGCGCGGCCATCGTCGCGCTCACACGCCTGGGCAAGGCGGAGGTCGGCCAGAAGACCTTGCTCGACGTGCTCGACCCGGTGCAAAAGACGCTCGCAGCCGGCGGCCCCGACCTCGTCGCACGCGTCAAGCAGTGCGCGTTCGACGCCGCCGAGGCCACCGCGCAAATGGACGCGGCCCGCGGCCGCGCGTCGTTCCTCGGCGACCGCGCGCTCGGCCACACCGACCCGGGTTCGCGCTCGATGGCGCTGATCATCGGTGCCATCTGCGACGGCATCGAGCCGCTCTCGGCCGCCGGTTCGGCACCGACCGTTCAACACGAAGGCACAGCATGAAAAAGCTCATCAACGATGTCGAGTCCGTGCTCGGCGAAACGCTCGACGGCATGGCTCTGGCGCATGCTGACATCCTCACACTCGGCCCGGCGCGGCAGTTCGTCGCGCGTCGCACGTTGAAGCCCGGCAAGGTCGGGTTGATTTCGGGCGGTGGGTCGGGCCACGAGCCACTGCACGCTGGCTTCGTGGGCCACGGCATGCTGGATGCGGCATGCCCGGGACAACTCTTCACCTCGCCGACGCCGAACCAGATGCTCGCTGCGGCGCAGGCCGTCGACACCGGCGCCGGCGTGCTGTTCATCGTCAAGAACTACTCCGGCGACATGATGAACTTCGAGATGGCCGCTGAAATGCTCGAGCTCGACAACCAGACCGTGATCGTCAACGACGATGTCGCGGTCGAAAATTCAACCTACACCACAGGCCGGCGCGGCGTGGCCGGAACGTTGATCGTCGAGAAGATTCTCGGTGCCGCGGCCGAGCGCGGCGCCGACCTGCCGGCGCTGAAAAAGCTCGGCGACGCCGTCAACAAGGCGACTGCATCGATGGGCGTGGCGCTGACCTCCTGCACTGTGCCGGCGGCCGGCAAGCCCACCTTCCAGATGGCCGAAGACGAGATGGAAGTGGGCGTGGGCATTCACGGCGAACCGGGCCGGCGGCGCGTCAAGCTCACGAGCGCCGACGAGATCGCCGACGAGTTGACGACCGCTATCTTGAAAGACCTGTCGCTGCCGCGCGGGCAGAAGGTGCTGCTGCTGGTCAACGGCTTCGGCGGCACGCCGCTGATGGAGCTGTACGTGATGGTCACCGCGGTGCACAAGGTGCTGGCCGAAGCCGGCATCGAGGTGGTGCGCCACCTCACGGGTTCTTACGTCACCTCGCTCGAGATGGCGGGCTGCTCGGTGACGATCAGCGCACTCGACGCCGACATGCTGGCGCTCTGGGACGCGCCGGTGCACACCCCTTCATTGCGCTGGGGTGCCTGAACCTGAAGCGTCAATACGTCTCCAAGTGCAGGCGACCCTGCTTCTTCATCGCCGCACCGACCGTGTCCCAGTCGAGCCCGGCCTGCTCTGCGATCTCGCGCATCGCCAGCAGCACGCCTTCTTCCATCGCCTTGAGCCCGCAGACGTAGAAATACGCATTCGGGTCGGCCAACAGCGGGCTCAGGTCGGTGGCGCGTTCGCGCATGACGTCTTGCACATATCGCCGCGGTTGCCCGGCGGTGCGCGAGAACGCGAAGTTGGTGTCGATGAAGTCTTTCGGCAAGTTTTGCAACGGGCCGAAGTACGGCAGCTCTTCTTTCGTGCGCGCGCCGAAGAAAAGCAGCAGCTTGCCGCTCTCGAACTTGCCGGCGTGCCGCAGCCGGCGCCGCCATTCGGTCATCGCGCGCATCGGCGCCGAGCCAGTGCCGGTGCAGATCATCACGACATGGCTCTTGGGGTGGTTCGGCATCAAAAAGCTGGCCCCGAACGGCCCGATCACCTGCACCGCATCGCCGACTTGCAGGTCGCACAGGTAGTTGCTCGCGACGCCGCGCACCGGCTGACCCTGGTGGTCTTCCAGCACGCGCTTGACGGTCAGCGACAAATTGTTGTAACCCGGGCGCTCGCCGTTGCGCGGGCTCGCGATCGAATACTGGCGCGCGTGGTGGGCCCGGCCGATGGGGTCCAGGCCCGGCGGCACGACCGCGATCGACTGGCCTTCGAGCACGGGAAACGGCATGGCGCCGAAGTCGAGCACGATGTGGTGGGTGTCGTACTCCTTGCCGACCTCGGTGACGCGCACGTTGCCGGCCACGGTGGCAGCGATGCTCTTGTCTGCCGCCTTCGGGCCGTAGAGGTTGGTGTAAGCGTGCGCGGCCGACCACGGCGGCAGCGCCGCGCCGTACGAAGCGGTCTTGGCCGGCTCACCGGGCGCGACTGCGTTGCCGAACGTGGTCTCGTCACTGGCTGCGGTCGCGAGCGACGCGGCCTCGTCAGGTGCCACCGGCGAGTCGTCGGCAGCCACTCCTTCGGCGGCCAGTTGCTCAGCCGTCAGCTCGGCGGGCAGGGTGTCCCATGTCAGCTGATCGGCCAATTCGTAAGCCTTGACGCGCGGCATCACGCGCCAGTTGTCGATCGAGCCGGTCGGGCACGGCGAGATGCAGGCCATGCAGAGGTTGCATTTGTCCGCGTCCACCACATAGTTGCGGTCGTCGTGCGTGATCGCCTGCACCGGGCAGATGGCCTCGCAGGTATTGCAGCGGATGCAAATCTCGGGGTCGATCAGGTGCTGCTTGATGACGCTCGGGTCGACGGCGATGTCCATGCGCGATGCCCTTCTTTTCGCCAGAATCAATCGAACCGAACGTACTCGAAATCTACCGGCTGCCGGTTGATGCCCATCACCGGCGGCGCGATCCAGTTCGCAAACTTGCCCGGCTCGACCACGCGCCCCATCAGGCTGGTGACGAAGGCGCGGTCTTCGCGACTCGGCAGCCATTCGTTCACATGGGCGCTCCACTCCGCGTCGTTTACGATGCGGCCGTCGGGTGACACCTTCACGCCCGAGAGTGCGCCGATGTTGCGGTGGAAGGCTTTGTGCGGTGCCGTCAATCGGTGCGGCAGGCCGGCCTTTTCGAGCACCTTGTTCCAGCGGCCGATGCCGGCGACCGAGTCTTTGATGAAGTCGTCGCGCAGCACTTCGTTCAACGCGTTGAGCATCGGCACTTCTTTCTCGACGAGCTGGCCGTTCTGCGCTTCGAGCACGCGGTACGTGCGGCCCTTGAGCAGGTGGTCGTCGTCGCGCTTGCCTTCTTCGAACCGGCCCTTCAAACCCGAGCTGTAGAAGATGGCGGCGTTGCTCGACTGGTCGGCACCGAACAGGTCGATCGTCACGCTGTAGTGAAAGTTGACGTAGCGCTGGATCGTCGGCAGGTCGATCACACCGGCCGCGCGAAGCTTGCCCACGTCGTCGGTCTTCAACTCGTTCATCGCCCGCGCGGTGCGCTGGATCACACGCGACACGCCGCTCTCGCCCACGAACATGTGGTGCGCCTCTTCGGTCAGCATGAACTTGGTCGTGCGGGCCAACGGGTCGAACGCACTTTCGGCCAACGCGCACAGCTGGAACTTGCCGTCACGGTCAGTGAAGTAGGTGAACATGAAGAAACTCAACCAGTCGGGCGTTGCTTCGTTGAAGGCGCCCAGGATGCGCGGGTTGTTCTCGTCGCCGCTGCGGCGCTCGAGCAGGGCTTCGGCTTCTTCGCGGCCGTCGCGGCCGAAGTGTTTATGGAGCAGATAG
>JANLUW010000102.1:0-3251 GCA_031363645.1 Rhizobacter sp.
ACTGGCCGAGGCGGTCAACGCCCACCCGAACATCAGCATCGATGTCGGCCAGATCATGTTCGGCCAGACCGTCACCGCCTCGGGCGACACGATGCGCCAGCACGCGCAGTCGGGCCTGGCGAGCCCGCGCAAGTGGAGCGTCGGCGACATCGAATGCGAAGCCGGCTGCGGGGTCGTGCCGTTCCGCTACCGCGAGCAAAGCTTCGTCAATGCGTTGCAATGGGTCATCGGCCTGGAGATTTTTTTGCTCGTCACCGACCCGTGGCGCGTGGTGCTCACCACCGACCACCCGAACGGCGGGCCGTTCACCAGCTACCCGCATTTGATCCGCCTGCTGATGGACCGCAGCTTTCGCGCCGAGCAGCTCGCCAAGCTGCACCCCGAGGTCGCAGCGAATTGCGCCCTGAGCTCCATCACGCGCGAACTCACCTTGCGTGAAATCGCCACCATGACGCGCGCCGCGCCGGCCCGGCTGCTCGGCCTCACCGACCGCGGTCACCTGGGCGCAGGCGCTGCCGCCGATATCGCGGTCTACCGCGAGCAAGCCGATCGCGAGGCCATGTTCACGACGCCTGACTACGTGTTCAAAGACGGCGTGCAGGTGGCGCGCGCGGGGCGCATCACCGCGGTGCCCGTCGGCGGCACGCACTTCGTCGCGCCCGACTACGACCGCGGCATCGAGAAGACCTTGCGCAAGCACCTGTCCGCGCATGGGTCGGTCGACTTCGATCACATCGCCATCGGCCACGACGAGTTGTGCAGTTGCTGCAACGGCGGCCGGCTGCTGCCGACCGCCTGCTTCGAATCGGCACCATGAGCGCGCCCCTGGTTCGCAACGGCGTGACCATCGACGACGGCTTCGCCGAGGCTTTCCCGATGAAGGCGACGCGCATCGTCATCACCGCCCACACGCTGGCCTGGGCGCGCACCGCGGCGGTCTCGATGACCGGATTCGCGACCTCGGTGATCGCCTGCGGCTGCGAGGCCGGCATCGAACGCGAGCTCGAGCCCACCGACACGCCTGACGGCCGACCGGGCATCGCCGTGTTGGTGTTTTCGATGTCGGGCAAGGAGCTGGCCAAGCAGGTCGAGCGTCGCGTCGGCCAGTGCGTGTTGACGTGTCCGACCACGGCCGTGTTCGCCGGCATCACGCAAGGCGAGGTGATCGCGCTCGGCAAGAACCTGCGCTTCTTCGGCGACGGCTGGCAGATCTCGAAAGTCATCGACGGCGTGCGCTACTGGCGCGTGCCGGTGATGGACGGCGAGTTCGTCGCGCAGGAAACCACGGCCATGGTCAAAGGCGTGGGCGGCGGCAACCTGCTGCTGCTGTGCACCGACACCGACCGCGCGCTGACTGTCGCCGAAGCCGCCGTCGCAGCGATGAAAAAATTGCCGAACGTGATCATGCCGTTCCCCGGCGGCGTGGTGCGATCGGGCTCGAAGGTCGGCAGCAAATACGCGGCACTCAGCGCATCGACGAACGACGCTTTCTGCCCCGGCCTGCTCGGCCTGGCTGCGCGCAGCGAGCTGACGCCGCAAATGCGCTGCGTGCTCGAAATCGTGATCGACGGCCTGACCGAAGCCGATGTCGGCGCGGCCATGCGCGTGGGCATGCAGGCCGGCATCGCCATCGGGGCGGCAGGCGGGCTTCTGCGCATTTCGGCCGGCAACTACGGCGGCAAGTTGGGGCCGTTTCACTTTCACCTGCACAAGCTGTTGGCCGCGGGCGGTGCGGCGTGAGCGGCTGGCGCTTTGCTGTCAAACAGGCACCGGCGCTGCGGGTCGATTTCCGCAGCATTACGCCGGCCGCGCTGGCCGGTTTGTCGCTCGCCGAGATCGAGCGGTTGCCGGTCGGCTACGGCAACGCGATGCTGCCGTTGGCGGAGTTCTTCAAGGCCGAAGCCGACTCGAATTCCGGCAACGAAAACGCGCTTGTCTTCGATGCCGACCTGTCGCGCTTCGACCGCGTCGGCTGGCAAATGTCGGGCGGGCGGATTCGGGTCGAGGGCAACGTCGGCCACTACGCGGGCGGCTGCATGAGCGCGGGCGAAATCGACATCAAGGGCGACGCCGGCTTGCTGGCCGCCTGCGAAATGACCGGCGGCTTGTTGACGGTGCAAGGCAACGTCGACGACTTCGCCGCCAGCACCTTGCCCGGCAGCATGGACGGCATGCGCGGCGGCACTTTCATCGTGCAGGGTCATGCCGGTGCGCGCTTCGGCGACCGCATGCGGCGCGGTACGGCGCTGGTGTTCGGCAATGTGGGCGACTTTCTCGCGTCGCGCATGGTCGCCAGCACGATCGGTGTGGGCGGCCGCGCGGGCGCGCATGTGGGCTACGGCATGCGGCGCGGTAGCGTGGTGTTCGCGTCGCCGCCATCGTCGCAAACGTCATCGGACATTAACCCGACTTTCGTTCCGGCCATCGCCGGAGCCCAGGTGTTCTGGCAATTGCTGGCGCGCGATCTGGCGCGCCACGGCGGGCCGTTCGCAGCACTCGCGTCGAAGCCGATCGAGCGCCACCTCGGCGACCTCGCGGCCGGTGGCAAGGGCGAGCTGATCTTCGCCGGATAGCTTCCACATTGACTGCACCAAGCCACGCGCCGCGCCCCGACAATTCTGTTTTCCCGATCGTTTGCCCGACCCTTTGCGGAGCCCACCCATGACCGAAAAATACGTCTTCCACGCCGGCGAAGCCACCGTCTTCGCGCGCGAGGGCCAGTTCACCGACGCGATGCCCGAGATCCTCATCGGCCTGACCTCCGGCCCGGTCGGCCAAGCCTTCGCCAACATGATGGCGCAGAGCAAGGGCCACACCGCGATGTTCGCGATCCGCGCCTGCAACCAACTCGTGCGGCCGGCGACCATCATCGTGCCGAAGGTGACGCTTAAAAACTTCGCGAACATCGACCTGTTCGGCGGTGTGGTGCAAGGCGCCACGGCCGACGCGGTGGTCGACTGCCTGATCGACGGCACGATCCCGAAAGACATGGCCAATGCGCTGTGCATCATCAGCCTGGTATGGATCGACCCGCGCTGCGCCACCGACCCGAACTTCGACAAGAAAGACATGTACCGCACAAATTACGAAGCGACCAAGTTGGCGATCAAACGCGCGCTCAACAACGAGCCTACCGTCGAAGAACTGATCGCCAACCGCCACAAGATCAAACACGACATGGACGACTGGAGCTGACGCCCGATGCGCGCGCTTGACCCCCACATCGACCCCGCCATCGACCCCGACTGTTT
>JANLUW010000119.1:0-26532 GCA_031363645.1 Rhizobacter sp.
GCGACAAGATCAACGCGCTCGGCATCGGCGCGCAGGGGCTCGGCGGCCTGACCACCGTGCTCGACGTGAAGATCGCGATGTACCCGACACACGCCGCGAGCAAGCCTGTCGCGATGATCCCGAACTGCGCCGCCACTCGCCACGCTCACTTCGTGCTCGACGGCTCCGGCGCCGCCTATCTCACGCCGCCTAGCCTCGATTTGTGGCCCGATGTGAAGTGGGCACCCGACTACAACCGATCGAAAAGGGTCGACCTGAACACGCTGACGAAAGAAGAAGTCGCCGCCTGGAAGCCGGGCGACACGCTGCTGCTCAGTGGCAAGATGCTCACGGGCCGCGACGCAGCGCACAAGCGCATTCAAGACATGCTCTCGCGCGGCGAAACGCTGCCCGTGGACTTCACCAACCGCGTCATCTACTACGTCGGCCCGGTCGACCCGGTGCGTGATGAAGTGGTCGGCCCGGCCGGTCCGACCACCGCGACGCGCATGGACAAGTTCACCGAGATGATGCTGGCGCAAACCGGCCTGATCGGCATGATCGGCAAGGCCGAGCGGGGGACCGCCGGCATCGAGGCGATCAAGGCGCACAAGAGCGCCTACCTGATGGCGGTGGGCGGCGCGGCCTACCTGGTCTCGAAGGCGATCAAGCACGCCAAGGTGGTCGGCTTCAAAGACCTGGGCATGGAAGCGATCTACGAGTTCGACGTTGTCGACATGCCAGTCACGGTCGCGGTCGACTCGAACGGTGTGTCGGTGCACGACACCGGGCCGCGCGAGTGGCAGGCGAAGATTGCAGCGGGTTCGCCGCTCGCCGAAATTCCGGTGGTTGCCGGCTGATTTTTACCGTGGTCTCTGGAGCCCACAGATGACGGAGCGCGGCATCGTCGTGCTCGGCAGCGTCAACATGGACCTGGTGCTGCGCTGCGCGCGCTTGCCCGAGCCAGGCGAAACCTTGATGGGCCATGACTTTCGCACCGCGCCCGGTGGCAAGGGCGCGAACCAGGCCGTGGCCGCAGCGCGGCTCGGTTCGGCGGGCGCGGCGCCGGTGAGCATCATCGGTTGTGTTGGCAACGATGCGTTCGGCCGGGAAGCGCGCGCGGCACTGGTGCGCGATGGCATCGCCATCGACCATCTGCACACGCTCGACGGCGTGGCAACAGGCGTCGCGATGATCTTCGTCGACGATGCCGGGCGCAATTGCATCGGCTTGTCGGCCGGCGCGAACGCGGCGCTGACGACCGCGCACGTCGACGCGGCCGGCGGTTTGATCGATGCCGCCTCGATGCTCGTGTGCCAGCTCGAATCACCGCTGCCGGTGGTGCGTCACGCCATCGAACGTGCGCACCGCGCGGGCGTGCCGGTTTTGCTGAACCCGGCACCGGCGCAGGTGCTGCCCGTCGATCTGGCCGCGATGGTGACGTGGCTCGTGCCGAACGAAATCGAAGCCGCGATCCTCGCCGGCCACGATGCCGATGCCGATGCCGACATGAACCTCGCCACCGGTCAGCTTGCCGCACTCGGTTTCGCCCAGGTCATCGGGACGCTGGGCGAGCGCGGCGTCTGCCTCGCCACGGCGGCCGGGGTGCAGATGTTCGACGCCCAAAGCGTGAAGGCGATCGACACCACCGGTGCCGGCGACACCTTCACCGGCGCCTTCGCTGTCGCCATCGGCGAAGGCTGCGGCGCGCATGCGGCGATCGCCTTCGCGCAGCGCGCCGCAGCCCTGAGCGTGACGCGCCACGGCGCGATGGCGTCGATGCCGACACGCGAAGAACTCGATCGCACCGAGACCCTTACGCCATAGAAAAGACCGCGTTGCTTCATGCCGAACTCTCGGGTCTGATCGCGAGCCTCGGCCATGGCGATGCGCTCGTGATCGGCGACGCCGGCCTGCCGGTGCCACCGGGCACGCGCTGCATCGATCTGGCCGTGACCCGCGGCGTGCCGTCGTTCGAGCAGGTACTCGGCGCGGTGCTGAGCGAGATGCAGGTCGAGCGCGCCACATGCGCCGAAGAACTCGTGGCGCGCAACCCGCCAGTGGCCGCGAGCCTGACCGGTGCGTTGCAAGGCGTGCCGATCGAGACCCTACCGCACATGCGTTTCAAGACCGAAAGCGCACTAGCGCGCACTAGCGCGCGCTATCGTTCGCACCGGCGAGTGCTCGCCGCACGCGAACGTGATGCTGTTAGCGGGCGCAGGATTCTGAACGCTGCGTGCCGCTGTGGGTCGCGCCCGGCCGGATCAGATCGGCAGCAGCGCCAGCGCTTCGACGATCTCTGGCAGGCGCAAGCGCGCCATCGCGAGCGGCACCCGGTCGTGGTCGAATATCAACCCGACGAACAGTTCGGGTCGCCGAGCAAGCGCGCGGTACATGCTCGAACCGTCCTGGGTCGTGACGGCGATGTCTTCGATCGGGTCATCGATCCGCAGCGCCATTGCGGGACGCCGTTTGCCGTGCGGCAATTCGGCGTCGTCTGCGAACGAACGTGACGTGGCCCCGGTCTGGTCGAGCGTGAGCAGCGTCGCGCACCGCTCGGCGTCGATCAAGGCTGCGGCGATGGCGCCGTCGAGCCCGAGCAACTCTTGAAGGCAACCCGATTCAGCCACCAGCTTGGCGTCAGTACCGGCATCGGCTGATGGCGCCTCTCGCACCGACTCGGCCGGCGCACGCGCAGTCGCGGTCTGGTCACGCAACGCCTCCTGCGCGGCTCGCCAGACGGCGGCGGAGTCGCTCAGCATGACGCAAATAAAGTTGACCGTAAGGGTGGTGCCGGCACGCAGCGTCTGCAGCATGCCGTCGACACGCTCCGGCGCCATGCCGGCCAGCACGAGCACCCGCGGCGCCGACGTGATCACTTGAGGCAAGGCGAGCCAAGCTCGTACATAAGCGGTGAAGCCTTCGGCGTCAGACGAAGCCAGCATGAACACCAGCAGCGACAAGCGTTCCATGAACGGCGCGACCGGCGAGAACGAACCCGGCTCGACGGCGAGCGATACCGCACGCAACGGCGCAATCTCGGGCATCTCGACGTCGATGTATTCGATCAGCGCCCGCTGTGCCGCATCTTGCTGATCGATGACGGCCGTGCGGCCGGTGCGCCGCATCGCCGCCAACGACACGCGCTGCAGCACGGCTGCACTCCACATGCCTGTCGGGCTCACGAACGCCACGCTCGGTATCGGTTCATCGACCGTCGGACGAGAGCGCAGCGTCCAAGCCGGGTTGACGCTGGGTGCCAGCATGAACCGGCAGAAGTCGGCAGCGGTCGCATCGGGATCTGCGGCGAGCCGGTCGCGCAGCAGCTACAGGCGCGCGTCGGTGGCCGCTGCGGGTTCGGTGCGTTCGAGCAGGCCCATCGACCATGCGCCGAAACTTCGGCCGAGTGTCTCGACGCGCGATAGCAGCGCGACATCCCAATGCTTCGCATCACCGCCGATTTTTCGGTACAGCGCATCGACAGCGTCATGCGGCCCTTCGAACACCTGCACGAAGTGGCCGTTCGCAACGATCAGCAAACCCGTGATGTCGTGCGCTGCGTTGTGCGCACGGGCGGTGCCGAGAATGGCGCGAACCTCAGCCGCGCGCGTTGCTGCATCAGCGGTGCCGAGCGCCTGGCTGGCGTAAACGATTCGCGGCAACGCTGGGGTCATGTCGGTCGCTGTTTTCAGTCAGGTCGATGCGCGCGGCGGTTCGCCGCGGGTGAGAGCGCGACCGAGGCTGGAACCCTCAAACCATCATTTCCTTGTCGACATCCTGGACCTTGCGGCGGGCCAACGCGAGGTTCGACTTCGCGCGTTCGAGCACGTAGAAGATGAACACGCCTTCCTTGCGCGACGACGGCCGAATCAAGTGGTACTGCTTGCCAAGTGTGATCAGGATGTCTTCGATCACGTCGGTCAGGCCGAGCTGGCGCATCACTTTGTTTTTCGCGCGAATGACTTCGGAGTTGCCGGCTGCGGCCACTTCGAGATCGATGCCCGTGCCGATCGAGCCCAGCATCATCCCGCCGTTGGAGTCGACGATGGCTGCGCACAGAGCGCCGTCAGCCGTCATGAGTTAGTCGAGGGTCTGTTTGATCGTTGCCATGGTGCACTTTCAGTGGTTGAAGAAAAGGGTGAGCGCGAGGCTCGATTCGGTGTCTGCGAAGCCTCGTTTGCGCGCGGTGCGCCGAACGAATGTTCAAAGACTGTTCAGCCGCTCTCCCATGGCGCGAACGCGGCGCTGCCAATCGCGCCAGTTCATGCCTTGGTGTGATGCGATGCACACCACGAGCAAGTCGCTCCGCGCGGCGCACGGGATGATCGCAGGCACGGCATGGCGGTGGTTCAGCACCGCCGCGCCGAGTTCCCCGAGCGCGGCGAAATGGGTGTAGCTGCGCCCGTGCAGGCGCCAGTAATCGATCGCCGCCTCCCACAGCTCCTCAGCCGCAGGCTCGGTGCCGACCGCGTGCCAGACCAGCCCGCTTTGGCTGTCGACCAGCGCGCAAGATTTGACGCCTTCCAACGCGGCCAGGGCGCCGAGCTCTTCGCTCAAGATCTTCTCTTTTACTCGAACTCCGGTTTCGCCCGCTGCGCCAAAAACGGCTGCAACGAGATGCAATGAGGCGATCGCCGCCACACGAGAGGCCGAGCGGGAGCAACATGACGCCTTCGTAAAATAGTGGTCGACGATCGCGCGCAAACATCCGCGGCACGGCCCGCCATGCAACACCGGGTTTACAACATTTCACGAATCGGCACGAAAGACGAAACGGTCGAGTTCGAGATGAATCGACCGCGTCGGTATGCTGAATATGTGGCCGCGTCGACCGTCGTCCAGACGCACGTCGCGTCCGGACCGGTTTACGCGGCTACGGCCGGATGCGGCTGATGCGTGTGGACCAGTTGCCCAGAATCACCCGCGTCGCGTTGCAGCTGCCGAACGGCACCGCGACATAAGACGACAAGTTGCAGGTTTGCGCGATGTACTCGCTCGCGAACCAGATGTCGTCACCGTCGACCGCGGCAGCGCCGTAGTCGCCCCAACGCGCGCTGGTCGTGCCGGGGTTGAACGCTTCGTAGCCCGTGAAGCCGTCGGCCGGGCCCTTGCCTTCGGCGGCGATGCGCACAGGCCCTTCGTGGCCGTTGCGTCCGAGCCGCACATACGCCGCAGACGGGTGGTGATCGGCACCGACCAACGTGAATGCAACGATGCCCGAGCCGTCGGGGCGGACCGCGATGGCCGGGTAGTTGGCGTTGTTGCCGGCGACGCCAATCTTGCCTTCGTTCTCGACGACCGCGAACACCGACCCGTGCTGTGCGAACGGCCGTATCGCGTAGTAAGCGATGCCGGCCTGCGGGGTGCCACGCACCTCGACGGCAGTGTCGAGCGCGCCGTAGAGGCGGCCTCCGGCGAAGAACACCTGCTGCATGCGCGAGTCATTGCTGTCGAGCAACTCCGGGCTCACGGCGGCTGGCGGCTTGCTGGAGAACAGGTAGTTCCAGCAGCCCGTGCCGAAACGCGTGACCAGCGTGGTGTCGTTGATGCAATCTGCCAGCGGCGTGGAGCCGGCCTTCTGATTCGAAAGCGGCGGAACGCCGTAGTTGCGGACTCTGACGGTGTTGTCGACCAGCGTGACATCGGGGGCGTTGGTATCGAGCGAACGTGTGTTGCCCAGCGCCCAGACCCGCAAGCGGTTCTCGTTGCCCGAGTCGGCGAATACCGCTAGCGAGCTCATGAAGTATTGCGTGCCGCGGTTTACCTTGGCGAAGTCACCGCCCGGTGACACGGCCGGCCACACGGTAAACCCCGGGTTGCCCTCCAGCAGGTGATCTTTCGTGTCGATCTGCACCAGGGTGACGCTGGTGGCACCGCGCACCAGATCGTTCTTCGACAGCGCGTAGATCTGTGCACCGTTGAAGCCGCCGCTGAACGGAAATTCGTTGGTCGTCAGGTAGATGCCGTGCGCGTCGGCGCCGATGTGCGGGTAGTCGCCGAGGCAAGGGCAAGCGGCGTGGATCGGCGTGCCTTCGCTGCCGTCGTTTTGCACCGGAACGCGGTAGATCGTCCAGGAACCACGCGGGTCGCCCGAGCCGCTCACTGCCAGGTCGAGGTGGTTGCGGCCGGTGGCACCGCCGGTCGCGGGATCGACGTCGATCGTCAACACCACATGAAAGAAGCGGTTGACTTGGGGGTCGTAGTAGCAGGTCGGGTCGGTGATCGACGGCCCGTAGACGCGGGTGCTCCGGTTGATGGCCGGGGCATAGCCGTAGAACGAGTTGAGGGCGACCACACCGCCGAGCGGCGTGCCTTTGCGGTCGAAGACCCGGATCACGTCGTTGACCGACTCCAGCACGTAGCCGTTGCCCACGCACAGCGCCTGATCCGGTGGCTCGACGCTGAACTGGTTGCCGCCGTTGGCGAGCCGCTGATCGCGCAACGACAGGCCGTCGAATCCGCCCAGCAACTGAGGTCCCGGACCCTGGCGATCCTCGCCGGCGATCGACTCGCCGTTGCCGCGGGTGCGAGCGATCGACCTGTTCACCATCCGGGTGCGCGCCTGTTTCATCGAGGCGTTGAGCGGTGACGAAGTTCTCGAGGCACCTGCCGCGTCGGGGCCGTCCTGCAAGCGGGGCAAGTTGGCGAAGGTGGGCGCAAATTCAGGCGCTTGCAACCCGTCGGCGCCGGGCGCGATGTTGCGCAGCTGAGCCGAGCCGGCGCTTTGCACCTGCCGCACGATCGATGCGGCTTGCGCCCCCGTGCCTGCGACGACACAGCATGCTGCCGCAATGGCGAATCTGATCCAGCGTGACTTCGACATCATGGGGCCTCCATTCGTGATTCTTGGGTAGTGACCAGCGCGCGGATTGCGCGTGAAGAAACGCTAACCCAAGGCGTCATTCGGTGCAATCCCGGCTAACCGCGCGGATGGTGCTGCGCGTGCAACTGCTTCAATCGTTCGCGCGCGACGTGCGTGTAGATCGTCGTCGTCGAAATGTCGGCGTGGCCGAGCAGCAGTTGCACCGCGCGCAGGTCGGCCCCGTGGTTGAGCAAATGGGTCGCGAACGCATGGCGCAGCGTGTGCGGCGAGAGCGGCACCTGCACACCGCCGCGCAATGCGTGCGCCTTGATCAGCTTCCAGAACATTTGGCGGGTCATCGGGCCACCGCGGCCGGTGACGAACAGCGCGTCGCTGGCCTGCCCTTTGAGGATCGTGCCGCGCGCTTCGGCGAGGTAGCGCTCGATCCAAGCGTGCGCTTCTTCGCCGAACGGCACGAGCCGCTCTTTCGCGCCCTTACCAGTGACGCGCAGCGCACTGTCGCTCAGGCTCGCATGCACGCTCTTGAGCGTGACGAGCTCGCTCACGCGCAGGCCGCTCGCGTACATCAGCTCCAGCATCGTGCGGTCGCGCAGGCCGAGCGGGGTGTCGACGTCGGGCGCACCGAGCAGCGCCTCGACCTGCACTTCGCTCAGCGTCTTCGGCACGCGCAACGCCTGCTTCGCACTGGTGAGCTTGAGTGTCGGGTCGGCCTGCAGCAGGTGCTCGCGCAGGGCCCAGCGAAAGTAGCGTTTGAAGACCGTCAGGCGCCGGTTGCCGCTGGTCGCCTTGCTGCCTTTGTGGCGCGCTACCGCGTAGGCCAGCAGGTCGGTTTCAGCCGTTGCGTCGAGCGCACGATCGTGCGTTGCCGCGAGCCAGTCGGCGTAGAGCGTGAGGTCGCGCCAGTAGGCGGTCAGCGTGTTGACCGCCAGACCATCTTCGATCCAGACCGCATCGATGAAGCGGTCGATCGAAGCGCCACTGGCTTCGCGAACCGGCGCGTTCACTCCAGCGTCAGTTTTTGCAGAGTGACGACCTTTTTGTAGACCTCGAACTCGGCCGCGATCTGGGCCGCGAATTCAGCCGGCGAGTTGGCGACGATCAACGAGCCGGTCTCTTCGATGCGTTTTTTTACCGCCGGGTCTTCGAGCGTCTTCTTGACCGCTGCACTCACTTTGTCGACCACCTCTTTCTGCAGCCCCTTCGGGCCATAGATACCGTAGTACGCCATGCGGTTGACGGGCTCGAGGCCGACCTCTTTGAAGGTCGGGATGTTCGGCAGCACGGCCAGGCGCTGCGGTGCGGCCACCACGATCGCGATCAGGCGACCGTCTTTGATGAAGGGCAGCGCCGACGGCAAGTTGTCGAAAATCATCGGCACCTGGCCGGCGACGGTGTCGTTCAATGCCGGGCCGGCACCGCGGTATGGGATGTGCGTGATGAACGTGCCCGAGAGGTTCTTGAACAATTCCATCTGCAAGTTGCCGATGCCACCATTGCCCGAAATCGCGAAGCTGTACTTGCCGGGGTTCTTCTTCAGCTCGGCCACAAAGCCTTTGTAGTCGCGCGCCGGAAAGCTCGGGTGCACCGCGATCACATTGGGCGTGGCGGCCACGTTGATGATGGGCGTGAAGTCGGTCAGCGGGTTGTACGCGAGCTTCGGGTTGATCGCCGGGTTGGCTGCGGTCGTCGAGACCGTGGCCATGCCGAGCGCATAACCGTCGGGCGTGGCCTTTGCGGTTTCGGTGGCACCTATCGAGCCGCCACCGCCGGCCTTGTTCTCGACGATCAGCGATTGGCCGAGCGGCCCGCTGATTTTCTCGGCCAAGACGCGCGCGACGATGTCGGTCGTGCCGCCGGGCGCGAACGGCACGACCAGCCTGACCGGCTTGTTCGGGTAGGCCTGCGCCCAGGCGCTGCCGCTCACAGCGAGCATGGTGGCGGTGCAGGCGGCGATCAGGAGTCTGCGTTGCATCGGGTGAATCTCCAGGAGTTTTTGGCAGCGATTGACGCGCAGAGTCTATGGCCGTCGAGCTGGCGCGCGACAGAGCGATCACCCTGCCCCGACCTTCAGCACGCGCCCTGCGCTGGCACACTCGTCGCATGTCGAACGCCTTGCTGTTGTTGCCCGATTTCATGTTGATCGCACTCGGCTTCGTGCTGTGTCGCAAGACGGCCCTGAACGGCACCGTGTGGCAGGCGGTCGAACGGCTCGTCTACTACCTGCTGTTCCCGGTGCTGCTGTTCAACTCGATACTGAAAAGCCCGTTGCAGCCGGCGCAGACGGTGGGCCTCGCGTTCGCCAGCTTGGCCACGACCGCGACCGGCATCGTGGTTGCGCTTGCGATCGCACAGTGGCCGGGTGTCGACGCGCGGCGCCATGCTTCGGGCGCGCAAACCGCGTACCGCTTCAACTCCTTCATCGGGCTGGCGCTGGCCGAGCGGCTCGGCGGCCCGGCCGGGCTGGCGTGGATGGCGCTGTGCATCGCGCTGTGCGTGCCGCTCGCCAACGTGGCGGCCGTGTGGCCGCTGGCGCGCCACGGCGGCCACGCGTACGGGCGCGAGTTGCTGCGCAACCCGCTGATCCTCAGCACGGTCGCGGGCCTGATCGCCAACATGGTTGGCCTGACGTTTCCCGAAGCGGTCTCGACCACCTTGCAGCGCATCGGCCTGGCCGCATTGCCGCTGGGGCTGATGGCGACGGGCGCCGGCTTGCGCGTGGGCGGCCTCAAAGCCGCACCCGGCCTGGCCGCAGCGTTCATGGCGATCCGCCATGCGCTGCTGCCGGCCGTTGCGATCGGCCTGACCGCTGCGCTCGCACTGCCGCCCGATCAGCGCCTGATCATCGTGTTGTTCGCCGCGCTTCCGACCGCGTCGAGCGCCTACGTGTTGGCGGCGCGAATGGGTGGCGACGGCGGCTACGCGGCCGGGCTGGTGACGCTGTCGACCCTGCTCGGGATGATCAGCGTGCCGCTGTGGCTGGGCATTCTCAAAATTGCGCCTTGAACTGCACGCCGAAGGTGCGCGGGTCGTTGATGAAGCCGGTTAGGTTGTTGAAGTCGATGCCACCGGTGGCGACCACCTTGTTCGTGATGTTGCGGCCGAACACCGCCACCTCGTACTTGCCTTCGTTCCAAAGGTAGCCGACGCGCAACCCACCTTCGGTGTAGGCCTTGCCGGTGAACTCGATCGATTCGTACAGGAAGAAGTTGACCTTGCTGCGATACGACCAGTCGGTGTAGATGAAGAACTCGCCGCCGCTTGCAGTCGGGACGCCGTAGCGCGCGGTCACGTTGGCGATGTACTTCGGCGCGTTCGGCAGCGCGTTGCCGTCGATGAAAAATTGACCGCCTCCAGCCGGCGCATTCAGCACCTTGCAGCCACCGCCGCAACCGGCGACGGTGAGGCCCGGATCCTTGATTTTCGTGTCGTTGTAGCTGGCGCTGGCGGTGACGAGCAGCGTGGGCAGCACATAGGCATCGAGGTTGAATTCGACGCCTTGGCCCGTGGCCTTCTTCGCCGATTTGAGCGTGTTCGAGTTCGCGCCGCCGCCGACTTCGGTGAGTTGCAGGTCTTTCACGTCATAACGGAAAACGCTGGCCGAAACGCGCGCGCGCTTGTCGAGCAGGTCGGACTTCACGCCGAATTCATACGAGGTGGTCGTCTCCGGTCCGGCGATCGATTGCGCACCGAAGGCCGAGGCCGGTTGCACGCTCGCGCCGCGGTAACCGGTGGCGATGCGCGCGTAGACGTTGGTGTCGGGCGTGACCTTGTAGAGCGCGCTGATGTCGCCGCTGGGCTTCGAGTTGGAAATGTCGGCGCTGGTTCCGTTGGCCTTGCTCGACGCCGAGAACGGCGCGAACTTGGTCGGGTCGCTGACCAGTTCTTTTCGATCGTGGGTGTAGCGCAGGCCGGCACGAAAGCTCAAATCGGCCGTGAGGTCGTATTTGATCGAGCCGAACGCGGCGTACGACGTCGTCTTCTGGGTGTCGGTCAGGTTGCCGTTGAAAGCTTCTTGAACGCCGCCACGCTCGCTCGCATAGCTGTAGCTGTCGTTGGTGAATTTTTCGCGGAAGAAGTACACGCCGGCCTGCCAATTCAGGGGCGCCGCATAGCGCGACTCGATGCGGAACTCCTGCGTGATCTGGCCATGGTCATGGAGCGCGCCCGCGGTTTCCGATCGGAATTGAATCGACTTGCCGGGCACCGGCGGCGGCGCGGGGAACGGCGGGGCCGCGTAAGGCCCGGCGCCGCCATCGACATCGCCTCGGCTGTAGGTGTGCACCGTCTCGTAGCCGGTGATCGAGTTCAGCGCGTAGTCCCCGAACACCCAACGCAGCCGCGCGCTCGCCCCATACGATTGCAGCGCCTGTTCGTTGCGGCCGTCGGTCGAAAACTTGCTTGGCTCGAAGCCGTCGATCAAGTTGTTGGAGCCCGGCGTGATGATGTTGGCGCGGAACACGCGCGCGCTGCCCTCGAGGGTGCGACCATGGGCGTTGAACAGTGCACTGAAGTCGCTCGCTGGCTTGTAGAGCAACTGCACGCGCGCTGCGCGATCGGCGTAGCCCTCGGTCTTTTGCGTCGGGCCGGGTGCGTACGTGTTGTCGACCCAATCGTCGCGGCGCTGGTAAAGCACAGCCACCCGCGCTGCCCACTGTGGCCCGAGCGCGAAGCTCTTCGCGGCCTCGACGTTGGTGGTCTTGTAGGTGCCGAACGAGACGCTGCCGAAGCCGTCGCTCGCGCCGATTTCGGGCGCGACCGAATCGAACTTCAACACGCCGCCAGGCGTATTGCGGCCGAACAGGCTGCCCTGCGGCCCGGCGAGCACTTCGACGCGCGCAAGGTCGAAAATCGGGAAGCCCTTGAGCTGAGGATTTTCTTGAATGACGTCGTCATAGACGAGCGAGACCGGCTGCGAAGCGTTGGCGCGGAAATCGGTGTTGCCATAACCGCGGATGTAGACGCGCGGGAACGCCCGGCCATACGACGATTCGATGTTAAGGCTGGGCACGCGGCCGGAGAGCAGGCGAATGTCTTGCCCGCTCGATGTAAGCACCTCGAGTTTCTCACCGGAGACGGTCGACACCGAACTCGGCACGTCCTTGATGTTCTCGGCCCGGCGTTCGGCCGTGACGGTCACGGTCTGGAGCGTGCCCGCGCTCGCCGCCGCGGCTGGCGGCACGACCTGCTGCGCCATCGCGGCCGGCAGGGCAAGCGCCAGCGACGGGGCGACGATCAAGCCCGACCGGATTCGGCGGGCAAACGTTTGCTGACAACGAGCGCTTAGACGCATGACAACTCCGACAAGTTAACTTTGGTGTCGAAGAGTAGCAATCGATGTGCCACTGGTAGAGCAACGTTGGTGGGCGTTGCTTCCAGCCATCAATCGCTTACCCGAACCCGCGCAGCTTCGGATCGATGCCTGCGCGCCGCTGGATCCAGTTGCTTGCCGGGTAGTCGGCCTGCCCGCTCACCGCATGAAGCGTGTAGGCATGGCGCGACTGACCCGAACGGTTGGTCTCCGAGAGGTGCGGGAAGCTGCCGTTGAAAACGATCAGCGTGCCTCGGGGAACCTCGAGCCATTCGAGACGGCTCATGTCCCACACCGGCGCCGGGTCGCACGCTTCGAGCACGAAGCTGCCGTCGGGCTGGCGGCGAAACACCTCTTTCAAGCCTTTGCGATGCTCACCGGGCAGGCCGCCCAGGCAGCCGTTGCCACGGTGCGCATCTTCGATCGCGAACCAGAAGCCGACCACCGATTCGGGCGCGGTGTAGAGGTAGGTCGAATCCTGGTGACACATCACTTCGCCGCCGATGCCAGGTTGCTTGAAGATGTACATCGACTGCAGGAGCTTCGGGTCGACCAAGCCGACGCCATCGGCCACCGCCTGCAGCCGCGGGCCGCGCGAGAACGCGTCGAACACCGGGTCGAGGTCGTGCATCGCGTGGCCGAGCTTGTTGACGGCGCGGTCCAGCGGCACGCACAGCTGGCCGCCGGCATCGAACGCGCCTTCTTCGAAAAACGCACCGATGCGGTTGGCCGAGGCCTCGAAATAAGCGTCTTTCGCGTGGCGCTGGTCGCGCGTGGAAAACACCGTGCCGGGCGCTTGCGGCGCGTGCTCGACGACGAGCTCCAGCGCGCGCTCGCGCAGCGCATCGCAGGCCGCGACGCTCGCGAAGTCTTCGACCACGAGGGCGCCGTCACGCGCGAAGGCGGCGCGTGCAGCGGCAGACAAACCGTGGGCATCGTCGAGCCGGCAGCGTTCGATCACGAGAGCAGTTCCTTCTGTTGTTGCAGCGGCAAGGGAGCGGGGGCCAGCGCCCAATCGATGTGTTCGCGCACGAGCGCATCGCAAGCTTCGCGCCTGTTCACCAACGCGTTGCGCAGCGGCGCATCGTCGTGCGCGTGCAGCGCGTTGCCGATCGCCACCGCCAAGTTGCGTTGCCAGCGCTCGAAGCCGATGCGGCGGATCGCGCTGCCTTCGGTGTGGTGCAAAAAATCTTGCTCGCGCCAGGCCCACAACTGCATCAGCGTGGCGTTGCCCACCGACTCGCGCACGTCGAAATCGGGCAGCGTGCTGCGCACCGCGAACTTGTTCCACGGGCAGGCGAGCTGGCAGTCGTCGCAGCCGTAAATGCGGTTGCCGATCAGCGGGCGCAGCTCGACCGGGATCGGGTCGGCCGATTCGATCGTCAGGTAGGAGATGCAGCGCCGCGCGTCCAGCCGGTACGGTGCGACGATCGCCTGTGTCGGGCACGCATCGATGCAGGCGGTGCAGGTGCCGCAGTGCGCTTCGGCCGCATCAGTCAGCGGCAGCGCGAGGTCGACATAGATTTCGCCGAGGAAGAACATCGAACCCGCCTCGCGGTTGAGCACCAGCGTGTGCTTGCCGCGCCAGCCGATGCCGCTGCGGGCCGCGAGTTCGACCTCGAGCACCGGTGCCGAATCGGTGAACACGCGGCGCCCGAACGGGCCGACCGAATCGGCCAGGTGATCGGCGAGCTTTTGCAGCCGCACACGCATGACCTTGTGATAGTCGCGGCCGCGCGCATACATCGACAGTGCCGCCTGCTTCGGGTCGGCCAGGCGTTGCCATTCGATCGCCTGCCAGCCCGCGTGCGTGCCGTCGGGCCGGTGCTGCGGCAGGTAATCCATGCGGGCGGTGATCACGCGCACCGTGCCCGGTACCAGCTCGGCCGGGCGCGCGCGCTTGAGGCCGTGTGTGGCCATGTAGGCCATCGAACCGTGAAAGCCGTTGTCGAGCCACTGCATCAGCCCCGGCTCGGCGTCGGACAAGTCGACATCGGCCACGCCGATCTGTGAAAATCCAAGCGACGCGGCCTGCACGCGCAGCTGCGCCAGCAGCGTGTGCTGCTCTTGCGAACTCACATCCGAACCCCACTGCCGAGTGCCTGACATTTGCCGATTCTAGAAACCCGCACGCAACACTGGCCCGATGAGGCCGCGTGTGCCGCTTCGGCCGGCGCACTGGCGCAAGCGATGTTGCGGCGCGCCGCCTCCACTGACACCGACATCGATGCCTTCATCGAACTGCACGGCCCGCTCGGCGCCGGCAAGACGACGTTCGTGCGGCACCTGCTGCACGCGCTCGGCGTCGAAGGCCGCGTCAAAAGCCCGACCTACACGGTGATGGAGCCCTATGAACTCACGCGCGATGGCGCGCCGTGGGGCATCTGGCACTTCGATTTCTACCGGTTCAACGACCCGCAGGAATGGGAAGACGCGGGCTTTCGCGATGTGTTCGCGAGCCGCGGGCTCAAGCTCGCGGAGTGGCCCGAAAAGGCCGAGGGCCTGTTGCCCGAGGCCGATCTGCGCCTGCATTTCGAGCCGTTGGAGGGCGATGTGCGCAGCGCGCGTTTCGAGGCGCACACGCACCTCGGCGTGGAGCTCATCACGTGACCCGACCCATGCAACGCCGCACGGCCCTGAAGTCGATCGGCTCGGTCGTGTTGCTGCTCGGCAGTGCCGAGATGGCATTCGGCGCGAGCATCGTCGCAGTGCGCGTCTGGCCGGCGGCCGACTACACGCGTGTGACGATCGAATCCGACGCGCCGCTCTCGCAAAGGCATTTCGTCGCCGAGAACCCGAGCCGTCTGGTGATCGACATCGACGGCCTGGAGCTCAGCCCCGCGCTGCGCGACCTTGTCGGCAAGGTGCGCGCCGACGACCCGTTCATCGCCGGCGTGCGCGCCGGCCAGAACCAGCCGCGCGTCGTGCGCCTGGTGATCGACCTGAAACAGCCGACCGCCCCACAGCTGTTCACGCTTGCGCCCGTGGCGGCGTACCAGAACCGGCTCGTGTTCGACCTCTACCCGACGCAAGAACGCGATCCCCTGCTGGCATTGATCCGCGACAAGGAAACGGCCGAACAGCAGGCCGCCAAGAGCGTGCAGGACGCACTCGGCGAGTTCATCGGCAGGTTCGACAGGCCGGGCGCCACGCCGCAACCGCCGCTCGCGCAAGGCTCTGCGCCGCAACCACCGCTGCCGCTGGTCGCCGCCGCACCCATGCCAGCGCCGCCCCAGCAAACGCCCGCACCATTGGCGCCGGCCGTTCAGGGCCGCATCGACCGCCTGATCGTCGTCGCGATCGACCCTGGCCACGGCGGCGAAGACCCGGGCGCGAGCGGCCCGAGCGGGCTGCACGAAAAAGACGTGGTGTTGCGCATCGCGTTGCAACTGCGCGACCACATCAACGCCCTGCCCAACATGCGCGCGATGCTCACGCGCGACTCCGACTTCTTCGTGCCACTGCACGAGCGCGTGCGCAAGGCGCAGCGCGTGCAGGCCGACCTGTTCGTGTCGATTCACGCCGACGCCTTCATCACGCCGCAGGCGCGCGGCGCCTCGGTCTTCGCGCTCAGCCAGGGTGGCGCCACGAGTGCCGCCGCGCGCTGGATGGCCAACCGCGAGAACGCGGCCGATGCTGTCGGCGGGGTCAACATCAAGTCCAAAGACGCCGCTGTGATGCGCGCACTGCTCGACATGAGCACCACCGCGCAAATTCGCGACAGCCTGAAGCTCGGCGGCGAGGTGCTCGGCCAGATCGGCAAGGTCGGCAAGCTGCACAAAGCGAGCGTCGAGCAGGCCGGCTTCGCGGTGCTCAAGGCGCCCGACATTCCTTCCATCCTGGTCGAGTCGGCCTTCATCTCGAACCCCGAAGAAGAAGCCCGACTGCGCGACCCCGAGTACCAAGCGCAATTGGTGCATGCGTTGGCCACCGGCATTCAGCGCTACTTCGCGAAGAACCCGCCGCTGGCGCGGTCGCGGCAGTTGTAGGCTCGCCGGCCGTTGCTGCAAAACTCGACGGATGCGCCTTTCCATTGCACTGGCCGCCAAACGCGAGGAGATCTTGGCGCTTGCGGCTGCGCGCGGCGAGAACGCCTTGCGCGTCTTCGGTTCCGTGGCGCGCGGCGAAGACCACGAAGGCAGCGACATCGACCTCCTGGTCGACATGCCGATGGGCACTTCATTGCTGCAGATCGTGGGCCTGCAGCACGAAATCGAAGATGCCTTGGGCCTGCGGGTCGACCTGTGCACCGAGCGCGAACTCCACCCGACCTTGCGGCCGCGCATCCTGGCCGAGGCCCGCGCACTATGAACGAGCGCGACGGGTTGTTTCTCGTGCACGTGCTGGGCGTCGCATGTATCTCGCGCCTCTGGGCGAACGCCCGACGAAATTGACGTCTGGGCTGGGCACTGGTGATTCGCGTCAACTGCTGCTTGGCCTCAACCATCTGACGGGCGATTCTGACGGGCGATGCGCGAATGATAAAAGTCCGAGTCCTGCTCCCGGTCGCGTAAAAGCACGAACACCGGTCGAACCCTTCTTACCGAAAGCCACCATGCTCCACCCTCAAACCCGCGCCCTTCTCGACTTCATCGAGGCCCGCCAGATTCCGCCCACCCACACGCTGAGCGTGGCCGATGCACGCGCTTTCTACCGCGACCGGCGCGGCCTCACGCAGCCTGCGCCGGCCGAGGTGGCTTTGGTGAGTGACCTGCAGGCCAGCGGCCCGCACGGCTCGATCCCGGTGCGGCTGTACCGGCCACTCGGCTCGACCGAGGCCGAGGCGCTGCCGGTGCTCGTCTACTTTCACGGCGGTGGTTGGGTCATCGGTGACCTCGACACCCACGATTCGCTGTGCCGCGAGCTCGCCAACGGCGCTGGCTGCGCGGTGGTCGCGGTCGACTACCGGATGGGGCCGGAGCATCGCTTTCCGGCGGCCGTTGACGACTGTATCGCCGCGACGCACTGGGTGCGCGCGAACGCCGCAGCGCTGCACCTCGATGCCGCGCTCCTCGCGGTCGGTGGCGACAGCGCCGGCGGCAACCTCGCCACCGTGGTCTCGATCGCCGCGCGCGAGAGTGGTGACTTGCCGATAGCGTTCCAGCTGCTGATCTACCCCGCGACCGACCAGCACCGCAGCGCACCTTCGCATGCCGAGAACGGCCAGGGCTATTTGCTGACGAGCGAGACGATGGCGTATTTCACCGGCCACTACATCGCCGACCCCGCGCAATACGCCGACTGGCGCGCCTCGCCGCTCTTGCACGAGAACCTCGCGAACCTGCCGCCGGCGCTCGTTGTCACCGCCGGTTTCGATCCGCTGCGCGATGAAGGCAAGGCTTACGCCGAGCGCCTGACCGCAGCCGGCAACGCCGCAAGTTACGTGTGCTTCGATCGGCAGATCCACGGCTTCATCACGATGGGCAAGCTGCTCGACGAAGCCAACACCGCCGTCGCGCTGTGCGCCACCGAATTGAAGCGCGCGCTGTCGACTCGACCCCGATGAAGCGGCTGGCAGCGTTGGCGCCAATGCTCGCACTCACGAGCGCACTCGCCACCCTGCCCGGCCCGGCGCACGCGCAAACCCTCGCGCCGGCCGACGCACCCTGCCCGAGCGGCCTGCCCGCCGCGACCCGTTGCCTCACCGGTCGCGACGACTTCGGCGCGTTCTACTGGATCGCCGTGCCGCGCGCCTGGAACGGCGTGCTCGTGCTGCACACCCACGGCGGCCCCGAGCTCGGGCCACCGCGAGCCGATCGCACTGCGCAAGACCTGCAACGCTGGGCCGTGATGCTTCAGACCGGCTACGCCTGGGCCGGCTCGAGCTACCGGCAAGGCGGCGTCGAGGTGCGCGCCGCGGCCGAAGACACCGAGCGCCTGCGCGGCATCGTCAGCGCCACCATCGGCGCACCGAAGACGACGATCCTGCACGGCCAGAGCTGGGGCGCGAGCGTGGCCGCAAAGGCTGCCGAGGCCCACTCACGCAGCTACGACGGTGTGCTGCTCACGAGCGGCGTGCTCGGCAGCGGCACCCGCTCGTACGACTTTCGGCTCGACCTGCGCGTGGTGTACCAAGCCCTGTGCGGCAACCACCCGTTGCCGAGCGAGCCGGCGTATCCGCTGTGGCAAGGCCTGCCCCTGGACGCGACGCTGACGCGCGCCGAACTCGCGCGCCGTGTCGACGACTGCACCGGCCTGCGCCTCGAACCCACGCAACGCAGCGCCGCGCAGCAACGCACGCTCGATGCGCTGCTCAATGTCGTGCGCATTCCCGAACGCTCGCTGATCGGCCACCTGAACTGGGCCACCTGGCACTTTCAAGACATTGCTTTCAAGCGCACCGACGGCCGCAACGTGTTCGGCAACATCGGCGCGCTGTATGCCGGCTCGGCCGACGACGCGGCGCTGAACGCGAACGTGGCGCGCTACCGCACCGACCCGATCGCCGTTGCGAAGTTCGGTGCCGACACCGACCCGACCGGTCGCATCGGCGTGCCGGTGTTGACCACGCACGCAATCGACGACCCGGTCGCGTTCGTCGAGCTCGACAGCGTGTTTCTCGACACCATGACCGCGGCCGGTAACGGCGCCAAGCTGGTCCAGACCTTCACCGACGAACACGAGCACAGCTACCTTGCCGACCCGGAATACGTCGCGCTGATGCAGGCGCTGCTGGCCTGGATCGGCTCGAACGAGCGGCCCACGCCGTTCGGCATCGCCGAGCGCTGCAAGGCGCTGGAGGCCGGCTTCGGCGCGGGTTGCCGCTTCGTGCCCGACTACGAGCCGCCGCCGCTGTCGCAACGGATCACGCCGCGCGCTCGACCTTGATGCGCGCCTTGATGCGCGCACGCCACGCGCCCACGAACACGAGCAGCCCCGGCAGCAGGATCGCGGCCCAGATGATCTTGTCGAGATTCGTCTGTACCCAAGGGATGTTGCCGAACACGTAGCCGGCGATCGTCAGGCCCGCCACCCACAAGATGCCGCCGACAACGTTGAATAGCGTGAACTTGCTGCGCGTCATGTGGGCCACGCCTGCGACGAACGGCGCGAAGGTGCGCAGGAACGGCATGAAGCGTGCCGCGATGATCGTGGCGCCACCGTATTTCTCGTAGAACGCGTGCGCCTGGTCGAACGCGTTCTTGTTGAAAAAGCGCGAGTTCTCCCACTGAAACACGCGCGGCCCGAAGTGCCGGCCGATCGTGTAGTTGAGCTGGTCGCCCAGGATCGCCGCCACGCACAACAGCGCAATCGCCAGCGGCAGGCTCATCAACCCGGCGCCGCACAGTGCGCCCACCACGAACAGCAGCGAGTCGCCCGGCAAAAACGGCATCACGACCACACCGGTTTCAACAAAGATGATGATGAACAACAGCACGTAGACCCAGCTGCCGTAGGCCTGCACGAAATCGCGCAGGTACACGTCGACATGCAGGATGAAGTCGAGAACGAAGTGAACGATTTCCATTCGGCGCGATTATCCGGGTCGCGCCGCGCCACAGTCGATTTACGCCGGCGCGTCTTGCGCCTCGACCTCGTCGAGCCACGCCGCCACCGCGGGCGGGAACGGCTGGCCGCCGGCGTCCGAGCGCCAGCGGCGGCGAAACTGGTTCGCGCTCGACCGCAAGTGCCATTGCAGCTCGCGCGTCAACGCCAGCATCTCGGCGCGCAGCGGCATGTCGGGCTCGACCACCTCGGTCAGGAAAGTGAGCTGCTCCGGCGTGATGCCGGCCTCGAACAGCATGCGCTGCAGCGTTTGGGCCTGTGCAGCCATCGCCTCCAGCAATGCGTTGGCGCGCGCATCGAGCGTCGGCACCGAGGTGGCCACGGTCGCATGCCAGCGGCTCAGCAAATCGGCCAGGCCACGCAGGCGCTCGACCGAATCGGCGATCGTCGCCTCGACGATCTCGTCGATCGGCGGCAGCGCGCGCAGCAGCCGGTGGATCGACGGCACCAGCGCCGCATCGAAACGATGCGGGCTCACGCGCAGCAGCAGCGAGACGCGCTGCTCGGGACGATCGCGCTCACCATCGAACATTGCCGTGACGACCTCGCACAACGACAGCAGCCGTCCGAGCGGGCTGATCGCCTCGGCCGGCAGCCCGCGCGGGTAACCCGAGCCATCGAGCAACTCGTGGTGTTCGAGCACCGCGCGCGCCACGCTCGACGGGTACTCGTGAAAGCGCGCGATCAGCATCGACGACGTGACCGGGTGCGCGTAGAGCGGCCTCAGTTCGTCGGCGCTCAGGCGGTTGCCGGCCTCGAACAGCGCAGCGTCGATGTGCAACATGCCGAGGTCGTGCAGCAGGCCGGCGCTGGCGGCAACCGTCATGTCGTGAATCGGCGCGCCGGTTTCCCGCACGAGGTGCGCGCACAGCAGCGCCATCGAAATCCCGTGCTCGAAGACGCTCGGCCGCGTCTCGCGGGCCAGCGTCAGGTGAAACGCCACCGGCGCCGGCAGCGGGATCGCCTCGATCGACTGCAACAGCGTGCTACGCGTTCGCCTGCGCGGGCCCATCAACGCGAAGAACGGCAGGCGTGCCATCGCGGCCTCGGCCGCTTCGCGCAGCAGGACGCCAGTGACCGGCGCGTCGGTCGCCAGGTTCTCGTCGAGCGGGGCGCTGAGGCGGTGCGTGAGCAGGCGGTCGTAGAGCCCGCCGTCGACCGTCATGCCACCTTCGAGCAGCTTGATGCCCTGGTGGTTGTAGATCGCCCGCGAGGTCGCGACCGGGCGACGCGCACCCATGTCGCTGACCGCGCGTAAAAACGCGGGGCTTTCGGTGGCAGAGGCGATCAGGGTGGTTCGTTCGGTCATGGATGCTGCTCGTGACGGCAGGCCGATTGTGAAGACAGGCTCGGTCCCGGCGATCCAGCGAAAAGACAACGCAACAAGGGCCTGTTCACAGCTTTCTACAATGCCTCGATGAATGCCGTGATCCAGCCTCGCCCGCGCCGCCCGATCCGCGAATTGCCCGACGAACTCGTTAGCCAGATCGCTGCCGGCGAGGTCGTCGAGCGACCCGCTTCGGTGGTGCGCGAGTTGGTCGACAACGCGCTCGATGCCGGTGCCACCGAGATCGCGGTGAAGCTGCTCGGTGGCGGCATCCGGCAGGTCGTGGTCGAAGACGATGGCGACGGGATCGCGGCCGACGAACTGCCGCTCGCGCTGCGCCGCCACGCGACGAGCAAGATCGCGTCGCTGGCCGAGCTCGAAGGTGTGGCGACGATGGGGTTTCGTGGCGAGGCGCTGGCCGCGATCGCGTCGATCGCCGAGGTGTCGATCGCGAGCCGCACCGCCGATGCGCCACATGCGCAGCGGCTCGATGCGCGCTCCGGCGAGTTGCTGCCGGCGGCTCGCGGCGTGGGCACCACGGTCGAGGTGCGCGAGCTGTTCTTCTCGACACCGGCGCGGCGCAAATTCTTGAAGACCGAGGCGACCGAGTTGGCGCATTGCGTCGAGGCGGTGCGCCGGCACGCGCTGGCGCGGTCCGACGTGAGCTTCACGGTGTGGCACAACGGCAAGCTCGCACACCAGTGGCGGCGCGCGAGTGCTGTGCAACGCGTGGTCGATGTGCTCGGCCAAGACTTCGTCACCCAGAGCCGCGAACTCGCCATTGAATCGGGCGTGCTGCGGGTCACCGGCCGCAGCGGCGCGCCCGAGGCGGCGCGGGCGCGGGCCGATCAGCAGTACGTGTACGTCAACGGTCGCTTCGTGCGCGACAAGCTGATCGCGCACGGCGTGCGGTCAGCCTACGAAGACGTGCTGCACGGCGGGCGGCAGCCGGCCTATGTGCTGTTCATCGAGATCGCGCCCGACCGCGTCGACGTGAACGTGCACCCGACCAAGGTCGAGGTGCGCTTTCGCGAATCGCGCGAGGTGCACCAGGCGGTGCGGCGGGCGGTCGAAGTGGCGTTGGCAATTCCGCGCACGGCCCTTGCCGGCGATGCTGCCGTGGCAGCACCGTTCGCGTCAACCGGATGGCACCGCCCCGACAGCGCGCAGCAAGCCTCGCTCGGCTTGCAGCAACTCGCCACGTTGTACGCGCAGGAATTGCCGGCGCGCTGGAACGGGCAGGCCGCGCCCGCGCCGACGGTGCTCAGCACGGCCGCCGCGCCGGTGGTCTACGCGCTGCCCGCGGCCGCGCCCGATGCGTGGCCGCTCGGTCGCGCGATCGCGCAGATCGCCGGCATCTTCGTGTTGGCCGAGAACGCACAAGGGCTGGTGATCGTCGACATGCACGCCGCGCACGAGCGCATCGTCTACGAGCGGCTGAAGGTGAGCTTTGTCAAGTCGAAAATCGAGTCGCAGCCCTTGCTGATCCCCGCCACCTTCGCAGCCACCGCACAAGAGATCGCGACGGCCGAAGCGCAGGCCGACAACCTCCGCGCCCTCGGCCTCGACGTGACGCCACTTTCGGCCGCCGTGCTCGCGGTGCGCTCGCACCCGGCCGCGCTCGTGGGAGGCGATGTCGTCGAACTCGCTCGCAGCGTGCTCGCCGAGCTCGCGCAGTTCGGCGCCAGCAGCGTGATCGAGCGCGCGCAGCACGAGATTTTGTCGACCATGGCCTGCCACGGCGCGGTCCGCGCGAACCGCCAACTCACGCTCGACGAGATGAACGCGCTGCTGCGCGACATGGAGCGCACCGACCGTGCCGACCAGTGCAATCACGGCCGGCCGACCTGGCGCCAGATCACGCGCAAAGAGCTCGACGGCTTGTTCTGGCGCGGACGGTGAAGTGGCTCGCGCCGACGCGGTCGAACCTCCGCCTGCCGTGACCGCTGCGGATCAGCGCTTTGCCAACCGCTCGGCACGCGCTTGGTCACGCGCCATGCGATAAGTAGCGGCCTGCCGCGACAGCGCCAGTTCGGCGGCGTCGGGGCCTTCGCCGGCAGGCACCAACTCACCCGCGCGGCGGGCCGCGATGACGCTGGCCTTGATTTCGGCGCGAGAGTAGACGCTGGTGGTGGCGGGTGCCACTGCAAATTCAGCGGCGTCGCCGGTGGGCTGCAGCTCGCCGGCAACGCGCGCCGAACGGACATCGGACGCGACTTCGGCGCGCGACAGCAGCGATGGCGCCCAGGGCGCATTCCTGCGAGGGGAATTGCCTTCGCCGGCCGGAACCAGCGTGCCGTTCGCACGCGCGGCCAAGGTTTCGTTGACGACTTCGGCGCGCGTGAGGCCGGCGGCCGGCGCCTCTTGCGCGAACGCCGATGCGCTGATCAGCGCCAGAGAAACGAGCGATGCGCGGGCGGTGAAGCGGGTGATGACATTCACGGTGATTCTTCCAAAGTGGCTAGGTCACCATGGTGGAGCCCTAGTACAAACCCTTTGATGGCACGAACATTGCCGACGCGTCACGGTGGTTTCCAATTGATTCCGCCGTCGCTGGCAATGGCGCGATGACGCGCGCGGAAGGTCTGACCTGGCCTTTGCGGGGCGCGCCCATCGCGCCCCGAATCGGCCTCTGGCGCATGCCCGTGCTCCAATCGGGGATGGCCACGATCAAACTCAAAAGGGCCGGCAGTGCCGGCGCGCCGACACCATCGAACGATCGCCCGCCGGTGCGCGGCGTGGGGGCCGGTGCCAAAGACGCACGGCCCACGCTCGCGCAGGCGCAAGCCCAGCGGGTCGAACGCGAAGCGCGCTACCAGGAGCAGCTGCGCCAGCGCTTCGGTGATCGGCCGCCCGAAGGCTTCGTGCGCCGTGGCGACAACCATCCACCGCGGCCGTCACAACGGCCCGCACCGCCTCAGCGCGGCGCGAACTCGGCCTTCGGCACGCGCAACGAGCCCCGTTCGGCACCGCGTCAACAGGCCCCTCGAGACGACCCGCGTTCGGCACCGCCGCAGCGTGATTCGCGCGGCGCACGCGACGCACGCGAGGCACCTTCGCGGCCGCCGCCCGCCCGGTTCGATCCGCGACCGCCAGTGCGCCGTGACGTTCGCGACGAACCTCGAAGTACACCTCATAACGCGCCTCAAAACACGCCTCGAAGTGCACCCGGCAACCCGCCGCGCAACCTGCCGCGCGCCGACCCACGCGCCGATCGCCGGCCACGCCACGACGACGATGACGACGATCATTTCGAGCACACCGCGCACGCGCCCGGCAGCCTGCGGCTCTCCAAACGCATGAGCGAACTCGGCATCGCGTCGCGCCGCGAGGCCGACGAATGGATCGCGCTCGGCTATGTGCGCGTCGACGACCAGATCATCAACGAGCTCGGCTCGCGCGTGATGCCGAACCAGCGCGTCACGATCGATGCAAAGGCCAAGTTCCAGCAGGCGCAGCGCGTCACGGTGCTCGTCAACAAACCGGTCGGCTATGTGAGCGGCCAGGCCGAAGACGGCTACGAGCCGGCTGTCGTGCTCGTCATGCCCGACCGGCTTTGGCGCGAAGACCACTCCGGCACGCGCTTCTTGCGTTCGCACCTGAACCACCTCGTGCCGGCCGGCCGGCTCGACATCGATTCCGTCGGCCTGCTGATCCTCACGCAGGACGGCCGCGTCGCGAAGCAGCTGATCGGCGAAGACGGCGAAATCGAAAAAGAATACCTCGTGCGCGTGGCCTCGCTCGACCCGCGCGGCCTGCCCGACTCGGGCCTCGCGATGCTTCGCCACGGCCTCGAGCTCGATGGCGAGGCACTGCGCCCGGCGCAGGTCGAGTGGGTCAACGACGACCAGTTGCGCTTCGTGCTGACGCAGGGCAAGAAGCGCCAGATCCGCCGCATGTGCGAGGCCGTCGGCCTGCAGGTGCTGGGCTTGAAGCGCGTGCGCATCGGCAACGTGATGCTGGGCGACTTGCCGACCGGCCAGTGGCGCTATTTGCGCGCCGGCGAGACTTTCGCGTGACCGCCTTTCAGCCAGCCACACCATGACCACCGCCACGCTTCCCGCCGCAAGCCAGAAGCACTGGGGCGCGCTCGCGCTGCTCGCCGCCGCGACCTTCGCCACCGCCGCGATCGGCGCCTTCGCATCGATCGACGCCAAAGATTTCTACGGCGCGCTCACCCAGCCCGCTTGGTCGCCGCCGCCGACCGCGTTCGGACCGGTCTGGAGCCTGCTCTACGTGATGATGTGCACCGCCGCATGGCTCACGCTGCGCCGGCTCGGCCTGCCGCGGGCGTGGCCGGCGCTGCGGCTGTACGGCGCGCAACTGGTGCTGAACGCGGCCTGGACCTGGCTGTTCTTCCACTGGCACAACGGCGCGGTCGCGCTCGCCGAAGTGATGCTGCTGTTCGTGATGGTGGCGCTCACCGCGCGCGCCTTTTGGCAGGCCCGATCACTTGCGGGCGCACTGATGCTGCCGTACCTGGCGTGGGTCGGCTTCGCATCGGCGCTGACCTTGTCGCTGTGGCGCCTCAACCCCGGCGTGCTTTGAGCGCGCTGCCGTCGACGATGACGCCGTACCTGTGCCTTGCCGGGCCGACCGCCTCGGGCAAGACCGCCGCAGCGCTCGCGATCGCGGCGGCCTGGGCCGATGCGACGCCGATCGAGATCGTCAGCGTCGATTCCGCGCTCGTCTACCGCGGCATGGACATCGGCACCGCGAAGCCGACCGCTGCCGAGCGCGCACTCGTGCCGCACCACCTGATCGACACCATCGAGCCGAACGAGGCTTACTCGGCGGCGCGCTTCGTCGCCGATGCGCAGCACCTCATCGGCGAGATCACCGCACGCGGTCACCTGCCGTTGCTGGTCGGCGGCACGATGCTGTATTTCAAGGCGCTGTTCGATGGGCTCGATGCGATGCCCGCGGCCGATCGCGCGGTGCGCGCGGCGCTTGCCACACAACTCGAACGCCAGGGCCTGCCCGCGCTGTATCGCGAATTGCAACGTGTCGACCCGACCACGGCGGCGCGCTTGAAGCCGGCCGATCAGCAGCGCATCCAGCGCGCACTCGAAGTGTTTCGCGTCAGCGGCCAGCCGATGTCGTCGTTCCACACCGCGAAGGCCGCGGTCGCGCATGCGCCGCTGATCTCGCTGGAACCCGACGACCGCGCGTGGCTGCACCAGCGCATCGAGGCGCGCTTTCACCAGATGATCGAGCAGGGCCTGGTCGACGAAGTGCGCGGCTTGGGCGAACGCAGCGATTTGAATCTGAACGCTGACATGCCCTCGATGCGCTGCGTCGGCTACCGGCAAACCTGGGAGGCGCTGGTTGCAGGTGATTTGAGCGATTTGCCCGAGCGCGGCGTGGCCGCCACGCGGCAATTGGCCAAACGCCAGATGACGTGGCTGCGCGGCATGCCGCAGCGGCACCGCATCGCGTGCGACGCGGCCGATACGACCGCGCAGGTCGTCGCACTCGCGACCCGCTTGGTCGAGTCGTTGCCGCGCAAATGACGGCCTTGCTCGAAGTCGCGGCGCTCGCGAAGCGCTACGGTGACGCGACGATCTTCCAGAACGTCGACCTGCGCGT
>JANLUW010000126.1:0-3375 GCA_031363645.1 Rhizobacter sp.
CCGAAGCCGCTGCCCAGCTCGGCGCCGTTGCTCGCCGCGCTGGTGACGTCGAAACGCACGTTGCCTTCGAGCACCTCGCCATGGGTGCGCGCATCGGCATCGGCGTCGAGGCCGACGCGGTAGCGCGTGCCGCGCACGCCGGCCACCGCCGTGGGCGTCATCACCTCGAGCGGCTTGGCGCGCAGCACCTTGGTCGCAAATACCTCGACCGCGCCGCGCAACACCCGCAGCGTGCCGGCGAACCAGTGGCTCGGCGCGTTCGCGGCATTCGCCTGCTCGGCGCCAGCGGCCGCGCCTGCGGGCAGGCGGCCGCCATAGGTGCGGCTGGCCGCCACCTGCGCGAGGCTCGACGGCGGCAGACGCACGCGGGACCCATCGGCCAGTTCGATCACGGCCGAACCGTTCGCGCCGGTCTGCACCGACTGGCCTTCGCTCACTTTGGTGCCGACGACGGCAGGTATGTCACCGGCCTGCACCTCGCCGCTGACGCTGGTGAGCGTGGCGCTGACGGCATCGCCACGCAGCAATCGGGTGGGGATGCGCAGGCGCTGGCCAGGCACGATCCGGTTCGGGTTGCGCAGCTTGTTGAGCGTGGCGACCTCGCGCCAAGCGGTGGCCGAGATCAGCACGCTACTCGACAGGCCGATCAACGTGTCGGCGCGCACGACGACGAACTCGACCATCGTGTCTTCGGCGCGAGCCCCTGCTGTCAGCGCCGCCGCGAGACCCAATGACATCAGCGCGCGCGCGAACGCAAGATGAAGGCAGCGGCTCGACATGCTCGTGTCCTTGGGGCGTCAGGTGGGTGGGGCGTCAGGCACGGCGCGTTGTGCCGACTTCGGTCGAAACGCCTTGCAGACGGCCGGGTCGGTCTCGAGGTATGGCCCACCGATCAGGTCGAGGCAGTAAGGCACCGCCGTGAAGATGCCGGGCACGGCGGGCCGCGCCGACTCGGCAGCAGCGGGCAGGCCCGCCAGCGTCTCGGCGATTGCCTTCGGCTGCCCCGGCAGGTTGATCACGAGTGCCTTGCCGCGAATCACTGCGACCTGGCGAGACAAGATCGCGGTCGGCACGAAGGCCAGGCTGATCTGTCGCATCTGCTCGCCGAAACCGGGCATGATTTTGTCGGCGACATCGAGCGTGGCCTCGGGCGTCACATCACGTGGCGCGGGGCCGGTGCCGCCGGTGGTGAGCACGAGGTCGCAGCGTTGCGTGTCGATGAGGTCGATCAAAGTCGCGCTGATGCCGGCCAGTTCGTCGGCGATCAGCCTGGTTTCCCAGTGGATCGGATTGCGCACTGCCGAACCCAGCCACGATTGCAACGCCGGAATGCCCATGTCGACATAAACGCCGGCCGAGGCCCGGTCGCTGACCGAGACCAAGCCGATGCGGACCGGTTCATGCGCGCTCACGGACGTGTTCATTCCAGCGGGTGCTCCTTGATGAACTGGAACAGCTCGCGGAACGCGCGGCCGCTGCGTTTTTCGGGCTCCAACGCGGCATCTTTGCGTGCGGCGCGGATCAGGCTGCGCAGTTGCTGCACGTCTGTCTCGGGGTGCTCGGTGATCCAGCGCGTGACAGCGTCGTCGCCGGCCAGAAATTCGGCGCGCCAGCGTTCGGCCTGGTGCAACGCGAGCGAATCTTTCGCGCGACCGAGTTGCATGTCGGTCACGGCCTGGCGGATCGGTTCGACATCGTGAATGCGCATCAGCTTGCCGATGTATTGCATCTGGCGGCGCCGGCCCTCGAAAGTCTTGGTCTTTTTGAACAGGCGGATCGCGTCGAGCAATTGCTCGGCGATCGCCAACCCGTCGATGCGCGCGTCGGGCAGCACGACGACTGCTTCGCCCAGCTCCTGCAGTTCGTGCGACGCCTGCTTCATGCGCGTCTTGCTCGGCCGGTCGTCGAACGAGAAGACCGGTACCGGCTTGGGCGCAGGCGCGGTCGTGTCGTCTTCTGGGATTTCGGGCGAGGAGGTCATCGAGGCAATGGAGGGCAATGCGCGAGCGGGTCGGGCTGACCGAAGCGCTGGGTATCATAGTCTTGCATCTGCCTCTCGCCACCCGGCGAAAGCTGCCCACCGGTCACGCTCCACCCATGCCTTCTTCCAAGCCCTCGGCGACACCTCTTTCCGGCTTTGCCTACGCACCCGCGCAGTTCCAGCAGCATGTCGACGACGCGCTGAAGCTCGCACGTGCGCTCGGCGCCAGCGATGCCGCGGCTGAAGTTTCGGAAGGCGTGGGGTTGTCGGTCTCGGTCCGCAAAGGCGAGACCGAGAACGTCGAGCGCAACCGCGACAAATCGATGGGCATCACGGTCTATATCGGCCAGCGGCGCGGCAATGCGAGCACATCGGACTTTTCACGCGCGGCACTCGAGCAGACCGTGCGCGCCGCCCACGACATCGCCCGCTTCACCGCCGAGGATTCGGCCGCCGGCCTGCCCGACGCGCAAGACATCGCGAGCGGTGCCGCCGCGAATCGTGACCTCGATTTGTTTCACCCTTGGGCAGTCGACGCCGAACACGCGCTGCAAATCGCGCTGAAGTGCGAGGCTGCGGCGTTCGGTGTCGACAAGCGCATCACCAATTCAGAAGGCGCGGGCGTCTCGGCGCAGCAATCTCATTTTTTCGCCGGCAACAGCCGCGGCTTTCGCGGCGGGTATCCGAGCTCGCGGCACTCGGTGTCGGTCGCACCGATCGCGTCGACGCCCGGACGGCGCGGTGACGACATGCAGCGCGACGCCTGGTACAGCTCGATGCGTTCGGCCGACGAGTTGGCCTCGCCCGAGGAGGTCGGGCGCTATGCCGCTGCGCGTGCGCTCTCGCGGCTGAAGTCGCGCAAGATCAAGACCTGCGAAGTGCCGGTGCTGTTCGAGTCGTCGCTCGCGGCCGGATTGCTCGGCGCCTACGTGCAGGCGACCAGCGGTGGCGCGCTGTACCGAAAGTCGACCTTTTTGCTCGATAGCCTGGGCAAGACCGTGCTGCCCAAGCACATCGACATCGCCGAGAACCCGCACATCCTGCGCGGCAAGGGCAGCGCGCCGTTCGACGACGAAGGCGTGTTGACGACAGCGCGCGACGTGTTGAAGGCCGGCGAGGTGCAGGGCTACTTTCTCTCGACCTACTCGGGCCGCAAGCTCGGCATGCGCACCACCGGCCACGCGGGCGGTTCTCAAAACCTGTCGTTGACGAGTCGACTCACCCAACGCGGTGACGACCTGCCGGCGATGCTGAAAAAGCTCGGCCGTGGCCTGTTCGTGATCGAGCTGATGGGGCAGGGCGTGAACTACGTGACCGGCGACTATTCGCGCGGCGCCGCGGGCTTCTGGGTCGAGAACGGCGAGGTGCAATACCCGGTTCATGAGATCTCGATC
>JANLUW010000200.1:0-3447 GCA_031363645.1 Rhizobacter sp.
ACGGCAATTGATGGGATTGCAAGGATGAGTGCGCCCGGAACGCCCGAATCGGGCTCGCGCAGCGTCGAAACGCCGGCAAAGCGGCTCGAACGGATTGCGGTACTGACCGAATCGAAGGCTTCGCCACACTATCGACATCACTCAACCTCTAAACGCGCCGCGCGCCGCGTCGTGCAGACTTTCCCTAGACGCGCAATTCCATTGCGGCAGAGGGGAATCCCGCTGCACCGTTTCGGAACGATCGACCTACTCGGGAATCAACCGCCACGCGCCACTCGTCAGCTGCATCAACTCGCGCCCGCGTTTGTCGAAGCCCGAGTGATCAGCGGCCGACATGTTGTAGGTGCCCTGCGTGCCGACCAACTCTTTCGTCGCCTCGAGCGCATCACGCAGCGCGACGCGAAAAGCCTCGGTGCCAGGCTGACTTTTCTTGAGCGCCTCGGGCACCGCGCGCTGCAGCAGCAGGCCGGCGTCGAACACATTCGCACCGAAGGTCGCGGGCTTGCTGCCGTAGAGTTTTTCGTACGCGGTGATGTAGTCGAGCGCGACCTTTTTCGACGGGTTGCTGTCGGGTGTTTCACCGAGTACCAGCATCAGGCTCGCGGCCATCACAGCGCCGTCGACGGCCTTGCCGCCGAGGCGCACGAAGTCGGGCGTCGCCGCGCCGTGGGTCTGGTAGATCTGGCCCTTGTAGCCGCGCTCGACCAGCGTGGTGTGCGGCAGCACGGTCGGGCCGCCGGCAGCGCCGATCAGCACCGCATCGGGGTTGGCGGCGGCGATCTTCGTCGCCTGACCGATCACGCTCTGGTCGGTGCGCTGGAAGCGTTCGTTGGCGATCAGCTTGATGCCCGCCTTCTCGATCATCGGCACGAACACGCCGTACCAGGATTCGCCGTAGGCATCGCCGAAGCCGATGAAGCCGACCGTCTTCACGCCCTTCCTGACCATGTGCGCGACCAAGGCCTCGCAGATCAGGCTGTCGTTCTGCGTCGTCTTGAAGACCCACTTCTTCTGCTCGTTCATCGGGATGACAACGGCCGTGGTGCCGACCGGCGCGAGCATCGGCGTCTTCGCCTCCGAGATGAACTGCAGCGCGGCCATCGCGTTCGGCGAGCCCGAGGGCCCGATGACCGCATCGACCTTCTGCTCGACCAGCAGCTTCTTCAGCAGCGTGACGGTCTGGGTCGAGTCGGACGCGTCGTCGTAGACCGTGTAGTCGACATTGAGGCCGCCGATCTTCTTCGGCAGCAGCGCCGCGCTGTTCTTCTGCGGGATGCCAACCGCGGCGGTCGGGCCGGTGGCCGAGGTAATCACGCCAATCTTGAGTTGGGCGTGCGCGGCCAGCGTGGTCAGCGCTGCGATCGTCAGGGTGGCGCAACGCGCAAGCAAGTTGGATTTCATCGTGGGTTCTCCGTCACCAGGTTTTAAAACGCAATCCACGATAGCGGATGGATGCGCGGCTTCGTGGGTCGGGTTCGTTGACTGGAGGGTGCCTGCTCAAACTCCGGCGTGCACGTCGGCTTCGGCCTCGGGCCAGAGCGCGGGAAAGTAAAAACGCAGCGCGTGCAGCGGGACGCCGAAGCGCAGCTTGCCCTGCAGCGCGTCCGACTTCAGCACGCCGCGCTTGACCAATGCCGTCAACGCGGTGACAGCCGTGCGATCACCCAAGCCCGTCATCAGTTTGGACTCGCCGCGCTCGAGTTCGCAGCCGGTGAGGCAAAGGTAGTGCAAAGGCCGCAGCGCCTCGCGGCGCACGCCGGAGCGCAAGGTTTCTTCCTCGAACGCCAGGCAGGCGGCGATGCGGCGTTCCATCGCGCCGAAATCGAGCAGTTTGGTCATGAAGCGGACCTGGTCGAGGCAGACATCGAGCACGTAGTCGATCCATTCCACGAGCGCGCGTTCGCTCAGGTTGCCGCGGCCATCGAGATCGCCATGGCGCGGCGCATCGGCCGCGGCGAGCAGCGCGTAATAGCGCTCGGTCGAACGCCCGAAGCCGCGCAGCGGCGACCACAGGCCGCTGGTGTAGCCGAGCGCACCGAGCATCGCGTGGGCGTGCAGCCGCATCACGCGGCCATTGCCGTCGATGAACGGGTGGACCCAGCCGAAGCGCTGGTGCGCGGCCGCGAGCGCGAGCAGCGAGGCCTCGCCGCGTCGAACTCCGCGGTAGAACACCGCCCAGCGTTTCAGGAACAGCCCGAAGCTCGCATGCGTAGGCGCGACGTGCTCGCCCATGCGCACATCGCGCGGGCGCAATTCGCCGGGCACGATGGGCTCGCCTTTGGGGGGGAACAAGTCGTGCGCAGGGAGGCGCGCGAACAGCTCGCGGTGCAGGTCTTGAACCGCGTCGACGCTGTAAAGCCGCGCGGCGCCGGCGTCACCGACATAGCGTTGTTCGACCGCGGCTTCGGCCTCCATGAGGGCGGGCGCCAACCGCTGACGGGCAGCGAGGTTCTTGTCCTTGGAAAAGTCTTGCCGCAACACCTGCTCGATCTCGTGCGGCCGCGTGTGCTGGCCTTCGATGCGGTTCGTGTAGTACGAGTTCATGCCGCGCAACAGCGTGCGCAGTTCGGGCGCAACCGGCTGGCCGGTCAGTCGGGCTGCAGCACGCAACAGGTCGTGTGCCTTGGCGAGCAACAGCTCCTGTTGCTTGGCAGCGGGCAGCAGCGGTTCGAACTGATGGGGAGCGTCGTACATGGCAAACATATCTGCCAAGAATGTGAAGCACGTATCCCATTGATATAAAAAGCTATTTTTAGAGTTTTGCCAAGATCTATGCGAACTTCAACGCAAAGCTTCACGCGCCTGCACAAACTCAATAGTGCGGCGGCAAATCGTCGCGCGGGTTGAGCGCTGCGGCCGGCTCGCCGGCAGGGCCTTGCTGCCGCAACAAAGCTAACTCGCGCATGACCAAATCGATCTGATCCTGCTGCCGCGCGACCAGCGCGTTCAGGTGGTCGACCAGATCCTCGGCAAAGCTCGCCTTGATCTCGAGGTTGGTCAGGCGTTTGTCGATGGCGTGGTCGGGTTCCATGGGCGTATTGGACACGCGTATTCGACTCCATGGTCGCAGCTGCAGCGAGTGAGGCACCGCAGGCAGGGCGCGAGTAGTGGCCGGCATGGTCGAGGCCACGCTGGCTGAGGCGCTCGCAACCGCGATGTGCAAGGCCCGCCGGGCGGTCGACGAGGAGCTGATGGCGGTAGTTTTGCCAATAGATCTCGCCGCCGCCGCTTGATCTGCGCGGCAGTGCGCTGCGCGATGAAGATGGATCTTTGGTAGGCCGTGTTGGGCTCGAACCAACGGCCAAAGGATTATGAGTCCTCTGCTCTAACCAACTGAGCTAACGGCCCACGCGCCGCAATTGTAGGCAGGCGTGCCCGGCCGCGCGGCGCGGCCTACTTCGCGCTCAGCGCATTGCTTACCAGCTTCGAGGTGATGTCGACAATCTG
>JANLUW010000202.1:0-2101 GCA_031363645.1 Rhizobacter sp.
ACGGCAATTGATGGGATTGCAAGGATGAGTGCGCCCGGAACGCCCGAATCGGGCTCGCGCAGCGTCGAAACGCCGGCAAAGCGGCTCGAACGGATTGCGGTACTGACCGAATCGAAGGCTTCGCCACACTATCGACATCACCCAACTTCTAAACGCGCCGCGCGCCGCGTCGTGCAGACTTTCCCTAGAGCAGTCGCTCGTGTTGGTGCTTTGTATTCTTGGTGACCCGCCAATGATCGTCGGAAACTCGAGCCCGGTCTGCCCCTGCGTTTCGAGGCTGCTGCCTCGGAATCGGTACCTCCGTAATCGAGCAGCGCAGAGAAAACTGCAGCACTGTCGAATCGCGGGTCAGCACAATCCGTCGATGCGACCTGACGGCGAGATCAACGCCGCGGATCGGCAGTCACCGATGAGGGCATCGTCCTCTATTTCCTGGCTCCTGGATGTAGCATGTCGGATGCAGCGCTGTGCCGCGGATGGTTCGAACTACGCGCCTCCTGCGGCACTAGAGCGATCGACCTACAGGCACGATCTTGAGCATTTGGCTTAACGAAGCTTGAGCAATGAGCGAATAAACCTGAACCGACTTGTCCTGGCGATTGCGATTGCCATGTGCTTGTCGACGTGCTTGATCTTTTTCGTCGAGAAGTGAGGGATACGATGTCTCGCGATCAATACACCTTTACGAACCCGGTTGAGCAGTACGGTCGTGTGGAACCGCCCGTGCAGCATCAGCCGGTACCCGGCGTTCAGGCGCGGATGACGCCAGTGCCCGATCTGGGTGAAGCGACTTATCGCGGCAGCGGACGCCTCGCGGGGCGCAAGGCGTTAATCACGGGTGGCGACTCCGGCATCGGCGGTGCGGTCGCCATCGCGTTTGCACGCGAGGGAGCAGATGTCGTGATCGTGCACCTGCCCGTCGAGCAAGAGGATGCCGAGCACATCCTCGGCCACATAGAGAAGGCTGGCAGGAAGGGGCACGCGATCGCCGCGGACATCACGGACTCCGCTCGCTGCCGCGCGCTCGTCGCGGAAGCCGTGAGCGTGCTCGGTGGGCTCGACATCCTCGTCAACAACGCCGGCAAGCAGGTGGCCGTCGCGTGCATCGCCGATCTGTCCGACGAGCAGTTCGAGCTGACGTTCCGAACGAACGTGTTCGCGAATTTCTGGATCACCAAGGCGGCGCTGGCATATATGTCGGCGGGCGCCAGCATCATCAACACCGCCTCGCTTGAGGCCTATAAGCCGGCACCGGAACGTCTGGATTACGCGGCGACTAAGGCAGCGATTAACAATTTCTCGAAGGGCCTCGCACTGCAGGTTGCTTCGCGCGGTATCCGCGTCAACGTGGTTGCACCCGGGCCGGTGTGGACTGCGCTGCAGGTGTCGGGCGGTGTGTCCGACGAGCAGATGAAGAGATTCGACGACGAGAGTACCTACAAGCGTTCCGGCCAGCCCGCGGAACTCGCGCCCGCCTACGTGTTCCTTGCTTCTGCAGAATCGAGCTACGTCTCGGGCGAGACGTTGAACGTGAACGGTGGCATGGTCACGCCGTGACCGATCAACAGTGCACCGTCTTCTTTCTCCACGGACCGGGTTAAGCGCTGCTTCGGCGGCTCCGCTCGTTGCGCAGCAAGCACTCCGCCTGGCGAAGGAAGCAAGCAGGTGCCGGCGGCAATATGACGCGGCAAGGTGCACGTTCCCAGGAAGATCCACTTGAAAACGTCCAAGACGACGGCTGCGAAGCAGCGGTTGCTGCCTGTGGGTGTTTGTTGGCACCGACCGAGAATTGACCCACTTGTGAGGGTTGTGCCGATCTCAAGATGACCCGGATGTTCAGCCTACCCTGCTGCTTTTTTGAGCAGCGGGGTATCAGGAGTGATCACCATGGCCATGATTGGCAAAGTGCTGCGGATGCACCGCCACGACAAGAAGTCAGTGCGGGAGATCGCGCTCGCGACGAGCCTGGCGCGCAACACGGTGCGCAACTACCTGCGCACCAACAGAGTCGAGGAGCCGCGTCGAAGGCCGCGCAAGGAAGCGCCCATCAAGTTGGCGCCGTTCGTCGAGGAGGTCATGCAAGCGCTGCTGGTCGACGCGC
>JANLUW010000222.1:0-5059 GCA_031363645.1 Rhizobacter sp.
CGTTCCAGCGCGTGGTCGAACAGCGTCAGTCGAAACAGCGCGAAACCCAGGCGCTGCTGCACCAACTGCAGGCCGTTCTCGACCATGCCGAGGTCGGCATCGCGCTGACGCGCAACGGCAGCTTCGAGCTCGTCAGCCGCACTTTTTGCCGCGTCTTCCGTTGCACGCCGGCGCAACTGATCGGCCAGTCGACGCGCGCGATCTACGCGTCCGACGCGGCCTACGAAGCGCTGTCGGAACGCGCGAAACCGGCGTTCCTCGCGCATGGCGCATTCGACGTCGAGATCGAGCTCATGCGCCGCGACGGCCAGCCGTTCTGGGCCCATATGCGCGGCCGCGCCGTGGTGCCGGGCGATCGATCGCAGGGCACGATTTGGACCATGGAAGACGTGACCGAAGTACGCGAGCAACGCGAGCGGCTGACCTGGTCGTCGAGCCACGACTCGCTCACCGGCCTGGCCAACCGCGCCGCGTTCGAGGTGCTGCTCGAACACGCGAGCGCGCGCGCCGCGAGCGAGCCGTTCTGCGTGCTGTTCATCGACCTCGACCGCTTCAAGCAGGTCAACGACACCGGTGGCCATGCGGCAGGCGACGCGGTGCTGCGCGACGTGGCCAAGGTGCTCGCCGCGCAGGTGCGCAAGTCAGACACGGTGGCCCGGTTCGGTGGCGACGAATTCGCGGTGCTGCTCAACCACTGCCCTGTTGCGCAGGCGCAAGTCATCGCCGAGAAATTGCGCGTCGCCGTGGTGGCGTACACGCTGCTGTGGGAGGGCCGCACGCACAGCGTCGGCGCGAGCATCGGGTTGGTGCCGGTCGGCGCCTCGATGTGCACCGCGGCCGAGGTGCTCGCCGCCGCCGACGCCGCCTGCTACGGGGCCAAGCGCCTCGGCCGCAATCGCGTCGAGATGTACACGACGCCCTGAGCGGGGCGGCACGGACCCCGATGCACGTTTACCGGATCGTGAACGCACTCGGCAGCGCCTTGGCCGCACCCATGCCGATCGATGCACCGAATTTCTTCGCGAGCCGCTCGGCCACGTTTTCTTTCGGCGTGTAGTCGATCACCTCTTCGGCCTTGATCACTTCGCGTGCTACGTAGTCGAGGCTGCCGATGTGGTCGATCAGGCCCAGGCTCAACGCCTGCTCGCCGTTCCAGAACAGGCCGCTGAACATTTCCGTCGTTTCTTTCAGGCGCGTGCCGCGGCCTTGCTTTACGACCGTGATGAACTGCCGGTGAATCTGGTCGAGCATGGTCTGGATGAAGGCGCGTTGCTTGTCAGGCAATGGCGAAAACGGGTCGCCGATACCTTTGTTTGCACCGGCCGTCAGCAAGCGGCGCTCGACGCCGAGCTTTTCCATCAGGCCGGTCGCGCCGAAGCTGTCCATCAACACGCCGATGGAGCCGACGATCGAGGCCTTGTCGGCGTAGATCTCGTCGGCCGCCACGGCGATGTAGTACGCACCCGACGCACAGGTTTCTTCGACGACCGCGTAGACCTTCTTGCCCTTGTGCAGCGCTTTGAGCCGGCGGATCTCGTCGTTGATGATGCCGGCCTGCACCGGGCTGCCGCCAGGCGAGTTGATGCGCAGCACGATGGCCTTGGCGTTGTCGTCCTCGAACGCGTTCTTCAGACCAGGGAGCAGGTTTTCGGCACTCGCCTCGGCGCCGGCGGCGATCTCGCCGCGCACCTCTATCAACGCGGTGTGCGTGCCGGCGGGCGCGGTCGCGTGGTTGCGCGCTGCGAAGATCGCGTAGCCCACCGCCATCACGAGCAGCAGCCACGAGAGCCGGAAGAAATTGCGCCAGCGTCGGTCGGCGCGGCGGTCGCGCAGCATGTCGCGGGCGAACTGTTCGGCAACGCCGTCCCATGAACTCGGGTGCGCAGCGGGCGCGGCTGGAACAGGTTCGGGTGACGCGGCCGGGAACGGCGGCAGTTGGTCTTCTGGGGTGGTCATGAAGGTCTCGTGGACATGCGCCGTCGAATCAGGCGAAGGCGGGTTTCGTGTCGCGAGAAGGATACCAATAGACCTGACCGTCGCGCTCGAAGGCGTCGATCACGGTCAGCTTGCCGCGCCCGCACGGGCCGCCAGCGCAGCGCCCGGTGAGCGGCTCGTAGACCGCCCCGTGGATCGAGCACATGATGAATTCCTTGCCCGAATCGAGAAACTCGCCGTACTGCCAATCCATCTCGGTCGGCACGTGCAGGCAGCGGTTCAGGTAACCCACGACCCGGCCGTCGAAGCGCAGCACGAAGGCGCGCGCCGATTCACGGTAGTGCAGCACGTCGAACACGAACGCGTTGCCTTTCTCGCCGAGTTCCGTCGAGGCGCAGAGCGGCAGCGGCTCGGGCTTCGCGGGCGTGACCGGGACAATCGGGATGATCGGGTCGGCGACAGGCTCATCCATGCGCGACAAGCCAAGCGTGCAGATCCGACACCGAATGCGCGACATGCCGCGCCTCAAAACCGGCGAACGATGCGTGATCGTGCGCGCCGTAGCTGACGCCAATGCTGGCCGTGCCGGCGTTGCGCGCAAGTTGCAGGTCATGCGTGGTGTCGCCGATCATCACGGTGCGCTCGGGCGCGATCTCAAAGTGATCCATCAGCTCGACCAGCATGCGCGGATCGGGCTTGGAGGCCGTCTCGTCGGCGGTGCGGGTGGCGTCGAACAGGCCGCGCAGCGCAGAGGTGTGCAGCGCGTCGTCGAGGCCGCGGCGCGATTTGCCGGTCGCGACGGCGAGCCGGTGGCCGTGGGCCTTGAGGTCTTGCAGCATTGCCAGCGTGCCGTCGAAGAACACGATCTCGTGCTGGCGCGCGAAGTAGTGGTGGCGGTAGCGATCGCCCAACGCTTCGTAGCGCTCGCGCGGCAGGTCGGGCGCCGCGTGCTGAAGGGCTTCGATCAGGCCCATGCCGATCACGTAGCTGGCCTGCTCGGTGCTCGGCACGCGCACGCCCAGGTCGGCGCACGCGGCCTGGATGCACCTGGCGATCAGCGCGGTCGAGTCGAACAGCGTGCCGTCCCAGTCGAACACGATCAAGTCAAAACTGCGGGTGGATGTCATCTCATGGCCGGCTTGGCCAGCGCGTGGATCAGAGCGACACATTCTGCCGGTAACGGCGCTTCGAGCTCGATCACCTCACTCGTGCCCGGGTGCGTGAAACGGAGATGGCGGGCGTGCAGAAACATGCGGTCGAACCTGATGCCCGCGACCACGTCGCCGCGTGCGAGCGACTTGTTGAGCGCGAAGTCGCCGTACTTTTCGTCGCCGACGATGGCGTGCCCTTCGTGCGTCAGGTGCACGCGGATCTGGTGGGTGCGGCCGGTTTTGATGGTCACGTCGAGCAGCGTGAAGGCGTCGAACGCTTGCGCGATGCGCACCAGCGTGATCGAGCGCTTGCCTTCGCTGGGCGCCGACCCCCGGTCATCCTGAGCCTGTCGAAGGACAGCATGAACGCGGCGCTCGCCTACGGAAGTCAGGAACTTGTGCAGCGCCACGTCGATGACCCTCTTCGAGGCCGGCCAGGCGCCGATCACCAGCGCCGCGTAGGTCTTGCCGGTTTCGCGTTGGCGCAACTGGTCTTGCAGCGCGACGAGCGACGAGCGCTTTTTCGCGATCAGCAGCAGGCCCGAGGTTTCCTTATCGAGCCGGTGCACGAGTTCGAGAAACTTGGCGGTTGGCCGCGCCTGGCGCAACTGCTCGATCACGCCCGAGCTGACGCCGCTGCCGCCGTGCACCGCCACGCCGGCCGGCTTGTCGATCGCAAGCAGGAATTCGTCTTCGAACACAAGCGGGAACTCGCGCGCCGGTGCGGTGGACGCCTCGCTGCGGTCGGCCGCGTTCTTGGAGGTGCGCACCGGCGGCACGCGAATTTCGTCACCGAGTGCCAGCCGCGTGTCGGCGCCCGCCCTGCCCTTGTTGACCCGCACCTCGCCAGAGCGGATCACGCGGTAGACATGCGTCTTGGGCACGCCCTTGAGCAGCTTGACGAGGAAGTTGTCGAGCCGCTGGCCTTCCGATGCCTCGTCGATCACGACGCGCTGTACCGCCAAGGCCGGCGCTGCTGCCGGGGTTCGGGTTCCGGCTCGAGCCGGCTGATTGGCCCCTATAATGCGTTGCACCACGTTGCTGCTGTAAGTGTTTGATTTGACCGAGTTTACGGCCTGGGTTACAGCTGGCCAGCGTCGACACCGAGCAGCACGCGGCGGTCGGGCCCGAAGGGCCTGACGACACAAGGTGATGCAACGCCTCGAAGCCCCAAGCGGGCGCCGCTCCCAAGTGACGGCGCGGCCCAAGGTTCGAAGCGGCAGAGCAAACAAGAACGAGCTCGATCAAAGGTTTTCCCAGGCAGGAGACCGAATCGCGAACACCTCCACGGTGCCGCATTCCATGCTTCTGCTTGCGTCCAGCGGACCCCGGCCGATGTTGATCCCCACCCCCGAACCCCGGCGCTTCGCGCGCTCGCTGCCCCGGCCACCCGCCGGCGGTGCGGCGAGCTCGCCCGCCGTGGCGCGCCGGTGGCCAGCATGCGGCCATGTCGCTGTCACGCACGCGCCAACGCTGCAGTTCATTCGGCCGGTCTGCTGACCGCCGCCGACACACCGCAGTCCAGGGCGACACCCTTCGCTTCGTTTTCGTTTCTCGTGCATCGAATCGTTGCCGACCGGCACCTGCCGGGAAGCGACTGAATGCAAAGCGCGGCCCGCTGATTCAATCAAGCGGCCGGGCGAAGGAGTGCACCCGTGAAACGCATGCTGATCAACGCGACGCAGCCCGAAGAGCGCCGCCTGGCGATCGTCGATGGCCAAAAGCTGATGGATTTCGAAACCGAAATCGAAGGCCGTGAGCAACGCAAAGGCAATATCTACAAAGCGGTGGTGACCCGCGTCGAGCCTTCGCTCGAAGCCTGCTTCATCGATTACGGCGAAGACCGCCACGGCTTCCTGCCGTTCAAGGAAATCTCGAAGAACTACTTCCGCGAAGGCGCTTCGGTGCGCGACGCGCGTATCCAGGATTGCATCTCGAACGGCCAGGAACTGCTGGTTCAGGTCGAGAAGGAA
>JANLUW010000571.1:0-7134 GCA_031363645.1 Rhizobacter sp.
AACGCTGCGGTCCAGTCGAGGTGCGGGAAGATGCCGAACGGCACCGCCTCACCCCACGAGCCCATCAACAGCGGGCGAATGAAGCCGAGCACCAGCATCAACCAGATCGCTGCAGCGAAAGCCCACGGAATGTGCGTGCCCATGCCAAGCGCGCGCGCACGGCGGTACATGCGCACCCACCACAGCAGCACCGAGCTTGTCATGAAGAAGCCGGCCATCAACCACCAGCCGCCCTGGTTCAGCGGCGGGAAAAGCTTGAGCCCCATGCCCGGCGGCGGCGGCTCGAGCGCGAGCCAAGGCAGCTGGCGCACGAACTGGATCGGGCTCCAGTTGACCGAAGCGAGCATGTTCAGCCCGATGATCTCGATGCAGATGAACATGCACATCGCCGAGGCCAGCCCGAACCAGCCGAGGTAGATCGGCCCGATCTGCGCATCGCCGAGCTTGCCGATCCAGTGCAAGTGGATCGGTGGGCCCTCGCGCTCTTTGTTGCCGCTCGCGAGCGGGATGCCGGCGTAGGCAGGCGCATAAGCTTGTACGCGAGTGAAGATGTTTTGGTACTCAGCCATCAGGGTCTCCTCGGGGCCTTGTTCTGATTTCGGTGTGCAGATTCAGTTCGACCAGATCGGCAAGTTCAGCCACCAGCTCCACCATTCGGGCCAGCCACGGGTCCAGAACGGGCCGCTGATCACGATGCACACGGCACTCCAGAAGCCAGCCGACAGGGCCAAGAACAGGCCGAGGCGGTGGATGCCGAGCGTGCCGATCGAGTAGCCGATGGTGTCGCGGAAGAAGGTGTTCTCGTGTTCCGCGGTCTTGACCGTCTGACCCTTCGGCGGGCTCGTGGCCGACAAGATCAAGCCGCCGTGCAACGAGAGCGCGAAGGTCGTCGCGAAGAAGAAGCTGACGGCGAGCATGTGCGCCGGGTTGTAGTGAAAGTGCAGGTATTGGTAGCCCGTGTTCGAGACCCAGTCGAGGTGGCTCATGATCCCGTACGGGAATCCGTGGCCCCAGGCACCGAGCAGGAACGGGCGTACCACCGTCAGCGTTAGATACGCCAGGATCGCCACCGCGAACGCGAACGGCACGTGGTAACCGATGCCGAGCTTGCGGCAGATCTCGACCTCACGCAGCGCCCACGAAATGAATGCGCCGGTCGCGCAGATGGTGATGAGCTGCCAGAGGCCGCCTTCCATCAGCGGCGCCATGCCGAGCCCGTATTTCAGATCGGGTGGTGCGATCGAAATTTGCCACAGGTTCCAGGTGCCGCCTTGCGAGGCGCCCCAAACGATCAGCAGCGTACCCACGACAGAGAAGAACGCCGTGGTCACGCCGAAGAAGCCGACGAAGAACGGCCCGACCCAGAAGTCGAACAAGTCACCGCCCACCAGCGTGCCACCACGGACCCGGTACTTGTGCTCGAAACTCAGCATCGCCATGAAAGGCTCCTCATCATCCACCCGGATCGGTGCGCGGCCGTTGCCGGCGCGCGTACCGTCAGTCTCGTTGCAGCGGGCAGGTGCAAGGCGCTACGTCTCGCCCTACCCGCTTCCTTCGAACTCGCGTTCGTTACTTCGCTGCCGGCGCCGTTGCGGCCGCTGGCATCGGAGACATCTGCCCCGAAACCGTCATCCCCTTGCGCGGCCCTTCGAGCCAGTTGAAACGGTCGGTACTCAGCAAGATGAAGTGAATCACCAGTGCCAGCACGAACAAAAAGGTGAACAGGGCGATCAACGTCCTGCGCGGATCGAAAAGCATCCATACACGCCACATGTTGTTTCCTCCTACGCGGTGAATCCGACTGCGATGTAGGCCATTGCGACCTCCTTGGCATCGAGCACGATCGACGCATAGCCGTTCGCACCCGGCAGCCACGGCCGCCATTGCCAAGCCAGGAAGTGCGCGACGACTGCAATCAACGTGAAGATGATGAAGCTCGTCATGAAAATTCCGTGAAACTCTTTCGCTTCCTGCTCCGTCAATCCGGACAGGGAGCCTTGCTTGATGTCAGCCATGCTCTTTCTCCTTTTGGGCCTTGTCGACCCTCTTCGGCCTTTCGGCCCACACCGCGAAATGCCCTCGCGGCGGGGTTTGCTGCAGCGGGTGCTGCGGCAATCTGGACGGGGCCGCGCCGTTCAAGCGGGCTCCCCTTGTTTGAGTGCGTCGCGCGACTTGGCCACACGCGCCGCGGTCACGCGTTCTTCGCCGTCGCGCTTGGCGTCGCGCTCGGCGCGATCGCGCAGGCGCTTGGCCGCCGAGATCTGCACCAGCACCGGCTCGGTCTCGACAAACTCGCCGAGCAACGCTTGCGCATCGTCGTCCCATGGGCGCGCTGGCTCGTCGCCCAAACGTGCGGGCGTGGGGTCGACTTTGTCGAGGTCGGTGCCGAGCGGCAGGATGTGGAACAGCGCATCGAACAGCGCGTTGCAGAATTCCTGGATCAGGTAAGTCGCACCCGCATAGCCCATGAACGGCGTGCCGGTGTGGCGCCGGATGATCGGCAGCGGGAACGATGCGGGGATGAAACTGGTCTTCATCATCCCGCCCCCGCCGCATTCGGCGAGGTACATGCGTTCGTTGTAGCTGCCGTACAGAACGAGCGGCGTCTTGTCTTTGACGAGGCGGCGCACTTCGTCGTTGTCAGTCTTCGCGCCCGGTTTGCGCGCGATCGCGAAGTTGCAGGGCAAGCCCATTTCGTCTTCGAGAAAGTGGCGGATGCCGCGCGTGTAGGTTTCGTTCGCGACGACCGCGAAGCTCGCTGTACCGAAAAAATCTTGCGTGACCGAGCGCCACAAATCCCAGATCGGCTTGATCGTGCTGTGCTTCTCCCGCTCGATGAAGGGCTCGGGGTCGAGTCCGAGCAGCTCACCGAGTTTGCGCAGGAATGCGGTCGTGCTGTGCAGGCCGATCGGCGCTTGCAGGTAAGGCCGGTCGAGCGCCTCGCACAGCATGCGGCCGAACTCTCGGTACATGCAGATGTTGACGTCGGCTTCGACCAGGCGCGACACATCGGCCAGGTGGCTGCCGAGCGGGAACACCATGTTGATCTCGGCGCCGATGCCTTGCACCAGGCGGCGAATCTCGGCCAGGTCGCTCGGCGAATTGAAGGTGCCGTAGCTCGGGCCGATGATGTTGACGCGGGGCTTCTCGCCCGCGGGGCGCTCATTGAGAGGTTTGCGCGCCGGCACCTTCTTGAGCCCGTACTCCGACCATAACCAAAACATCGCGCGGTTCGCGCACTGCCATTGGTCTTCGTCGATCGTGCGCGGCAAAAAGCGCTGGATGTTGGTGCCCGCAGGCGTCACGCCGCCGCCGATCATTTCGGCGATCGAGCCGGTGACCACGACCGAAGGCAGATCAGGATCGAGCGCGGCGTGCGCACGACGCATCGAGCCTTCGGTGCCCTCGCGGCCGAGCTGTTCTTCGGCCAGACCCGTCACGACGATCGGCAATTCGTGCGGCGGCAGTGCATCCGTGTAATGCAGCACCGAGGTCACCGGCAGGTTCTCGCAACCGACCGGGCCGTCGATGACGACCTGCAGGCCTTTGATGGCGGTGAAGACGTAGACGGCGCCCCAGTAGCCGCCCGCACGATCGTGATCGAGGACCAGCATCAGGGGCGCCCTTCCTGTTCCCTCTCCCTTTGGGAGGGGGTTAGGGTGAGAGCCGCGCAGCGGCAAAGGCTCGCGGTGCTGCGCATCAAATCATCTCCTCGGCCTTGCGCTTCTTGATCATCTTCATGACCAGGCGCTTGGTTTCGGCTTTGAATTCGGGGCGGTCTTGGGGCACGCCGTTCGAGGCTTCCCACACACCGGCGGCGTGCGCGGTGCCGGTGCTGCCGAAGAAGGCTTTCATCTGCTCGAAGCGGGCCTTGTTGCCGATCGCCGCGTTGATCACGGTCGCCAGCGAACCCGCGCCGGCCGGGCCCATCAGCGGGCGCGCCGAAATCAGGTTGGTGAAGTACAGCGCCGGTGTGCATTGCTCTTTCGCGGCCTGCACGACAGGCGTGGTGCCGATCGCCAAATCGGGCTGCCACTCGCGCATCGCGGCCAGGTCTTGTTCGAGCGACGCGCGGAACTGCACGTGCACGCCTTTGGATTCGAGCCATTGGCGGTCGGCGTCCGACCACGCGGTGCGCGGGCATGCCGTGCCGACATAGCGCAAATCGGCACCGCTCTCGACCAGCAGCCGTGCCACCAGCAACTCCGAGCCTTCGTAGCCGCTCAGCGTGATGCGCCCCTTGATCGGCATCCTGGCGAGCGCGGCCTTGATGGCGGGCAGCATCCGGTTCTTGGCCGCGTCGATCCTGTCTTGCGACACGTTGACCGAATCGCCGATCGCCTGCAGCCACGCTTCGGTGCCGTCGTGCCCGACCGGCGCCGAGCCGATCACCTTGCGGCCCGCGGCCTCGAACTCACGAACACTCGCGGTGTAGAACGGGTGGATCGCCGCGACCGCCGCGCAGTCGAGCGCCGCATACAGCTCGCGCCATTCGCGCGTCGGCACGACCGGGCCTGCTGCCAGGCCCATCGGCTCCAGCATCATGCCGATGATCATCGGGTCGGCCGGGAACATCTCGCCGAGCAGCGTGATGGTCGGCTTCGACGCGCGCGCTTCTTTCGACCAACCGCGTGGCGCCTGCACCGGGCCGGCCTGAATTTCGGAGCGTGCGTACTTGAGCATCGCGCCGGCAAGCACGTCTTTCGCCTCGGCATGCGTGGGCACGCCGAACCCGGGCACGTCGATGCCGATGATGCGCACGCCGTTGATCTCTTTCGGCAAGATTTGCAGCGGCACGCCGCTGGCGGTCGGTACGCACAGGTTGATGACCACGATCGCATCGAGCAGCGCCGGGTCGGCCTGCTTGTGCACGGCCTCGCGGATGTCTTCGAAGAGCTTGCCTGTGACCAGCGATTCGCTGTTGAACGGCACGTAGCCGACGCTGCGTTTGGCGCCGTAAAAATGCGAAGTGAAGGTCAGCCCGTAGACACAGCAAGCCGAGCCCGAGAGGATGGTTTGCGTGCGCCGCATGCGCAGGCCGACACGCAACGCGCCGAATGCGGGGCACATGCTTTGGGGCTGGTCATGCGGGCCGGCCTTCGGGTCTTTCGGGTAGTCGGTCGCGTAGCGGTCGAGCACTTCGAATTTGCCTGCGGACTTGGCCGCCGCGAGCATCGCCTCGCCGCCGGAGTGGCAGCCCATGCCATCGCCCTCGATGGCCGTGGCCACCTTCAGGGGAACGATGGGGATGGTGGTGGTGGTGGTGGTGGGGGTGGTGGTGCTCATGGTGCAGCGGTCAAACCTCGTCGTAGACCACTTCGAGGGTCTCGTGCTTGACCTCGGTCTTGCCGCACATGTCGAACAGGGTCGCGGGCTCCAACACCACGTCACGCCCGACCGAGGCAGCCGAGAACAGACCGAGCAATGCGTCTTGCGTCATCGGCTTGGGCCGCACCGGCGTCGAGGTGCCGACGTTTTCGGCGAGCTCGGCGAACATCGGGCCCCAAGGCGAGCCGGGCCGGCCGATGATTTCGTAGCTCGCGCTTTTGCGGCGGATGTCGTCGTTCGCAGGGATCACCGAAAGCACCGGGATGCCGACTGCCGAAGCGAAGGCCGTGGCCTCGCCGGTGCCGTCGTCGCGGTTGATCACCATGCCGGCCACGCCGACGTTGCCGCCGAGCTTGCGGAAATATTCGACCGCGCTGCAGACGTTGTTCGCGACGTACAGGCTTTGCAAATCGTTGCTCGCAACGACGATGACCTTCTGGCACATGTCGCGGGCGATCGGCAGGCCGAAGCCACCGCAAACCACGTCACCTAAAAAGTCGAGCAGCACGTAGTCGAAACCCCACTCGTGAAAGCCGAGTTTTTCGAGCAACTCGAAGCCGTGGATGATGCCGCGCCCACCGCAGCCGCGGCCCACTTCGGGGCCGCCGAGCTCCATCGCGTAGACGCCGTCACGCTTGAAGCAGACGTCGCCGATCGCGACAGCCTCGCCGGCGAGCTTCTTCTTCGACGAGGTCTCGATGATCGTGGGGCAGGCCCGGCCGCCGAACAGCAGCGAGGTCGTGTCGCTCTTCGGGTCGCAACCGATCAGCAGCACCTTCTTGCCCTGCTGCGCCATCATGTAGCTGAGGTTCGCAAGCGTGAAGCTCTTGCCGATGCCGCCCTTGCCGTAGATCGCGATGATCTGCGTTTCCTTGGTCGGCTTCGATGTGGAAACCGGTGGCGGCTCGACGGCGGCTTCAGCGCGCAGGTCGCGCATCATGATGGTCGTGGCACTTGTCGGCGTGCTTGTCAAAGTACTCATGCGCAGGCCCTCCAGTCGAGGTCAGCCAATTGAACGAGGTGAGCCAGACCGTCGCAGGCGCGCATGAGGTTGTCGATCAACTTGCTCATGAGCAATCTCTCCAGTCCAGGGTCATCTTCAGACAAGCGGGGTCGCCGAACGCGGTGCGGTAGGCCGCATCGGCGGCGAGCGCGTCGTGCCGGTGCGTGATCAGGCCGGCGAGCGACAACGCGCCGGATTCGGCCATGTCGCGCACCGCCACAAGGTCAGCCGGCTGCCATTGCGCTGCCACGCGAATGCGCGCCTCGCGCATGAAGGCGGGTGCGAACACGAACGAAAGCGGCGTGTCGTAGAAGCCGGCGAGCACGACTTCACCGCCGGGCGCGAGGCGTGAGATCAGCGTGTCGAGCAAAGCCGAATCGCCGCTCACGTCGCAAATCGATTTGTAGTCACGCCGCGTGTCGGCAGCGGGGTCGACCACCGTGTAGCCCGCCGCGCCTTCGCGACGCGCTGCATTCGTTTCCCACACCACCGGCGATGCGCCGGCCGCGACCGCGAGCCGCGCGAGCATGCGGCCGAGCACGCCGTGGCCGATGATGAGGTCGGGCAGCGCGACGCCCGGCAGCTCCAGCGCATGGCGCGCGGTCGCGGCCAGCGCCAGCAGCACGCCATGCTCGCCCAGCCGCTCGTCGATCGCGGTAATCCGGCCGGCCGGCACCACCACGCGGGATGCAGCGCCGCCGAACAGGCCGCGCACATCGCCGAAACAGCGCGCGCCCGGCACGAACACACGGTCGCCGACCTGGCCGGCAAAGCCTGCGCTGGCGGCGGCGATGCGGCCGACC
>JANLUW010000274.1:0-12416 GCA_031363645.1 Rhizobacter sp.
ACGCTCGAATCAGTCCATCACAAACGCGATTACACATCATCTAACGAATCCACTAGACTCAAATCCTGCTATCAGATGCCGGGACTACCGATGAACGCGCCGAAACAATTCGCCAGCCAAGCCGATCTCGAGCAGAAGAAAGTCACCTTCGCGCAGATCTCCGAGCACGCGTGGGCTTACACCGCCGAGGGCGATCCGAACACCGGCATCGTGATCGGCGACGACTGCGTGCTGGTCGCCGATACGCAAGCCACGCCGGCGATGGCGGCCGATGTGATTCGCCGCATTCGCGAAGTCACTGACAAGCCCATCAAGTACGTCGTGTTGACCCACTACCACGCGGTGCGCGTGCTCGGCGCGAGTGCGTATCAGCCGCAGCAAATCCTCGCCAGCCAAGACACTTACGACCTGATCGTCGAGCGCGGCGAGCAAGACAAAGCGAGCGAGATCGGCCGCTTCCCGCGGCTGTTCAGCAACGTCGAGACCGTGCCGCCCGGCATGACCTGGCCGACCATGACCTTCACCGGCAAGATGACGATCTGGCTTGGCCAACTCGAAGTGCAACTGCTGCAACTCGGCCGCGGCCACACCAAGGGCGACACGGTCGTGTGGCTGCCGCAAGAGCGCACGCTGCTCAGTGGCGATCTGGTCGAGTTCGACGCCACACCGTATGCGGGTGACGCCTACTTCAACGACTGGCCGAAGACGCTCGAGAACGTTGCCGCGCTGAAGCCGCTCGCGCTCGTGCCCGGCCGCGGGCCGGCGCTGGTCGGCGAGGCGCGCGTACAAGAAGGCATTGCAAGCACGGCTGGCTTCATCGCCGACGTGCGCGCCAGCGTGCAGGCCGGCGTGTCTGCCGGCAAGGACCTGAACGCCGTCTACAAAGACACCTTTGCCAAGCTCAAACCCACGTACGGGCATTGGGTCATCTTTGACCACTGCATGCCGTTCGACGTGACCCGCTGCTTCGACGAAGTGACCCAATTCCCCCACCCGCGCATCTGGACTGCCGCGCGCGACATCGAGATGTGGCACGCGCTGGAAACTTGACGCGATGCCCACCGACGCCGTCGACTTTCAGGCGCTGCAGTTCACGCACCGGCGCCACGCCGATCAAAACGCAGCCGCCCCGGCGCGCCACCCGGTCGTTGTCGTCGGCGCCGGCCCGGTCGGCCTGACGCTCGCGATCGACCTGGCACAACGCGGCGTACGCGTCGTGCTGCTCGACAACGACAACACCCTCTCGACCGGCTCACGCGCGATCTGCTTTGCCAAGCGCACGCTCGAAATTTTCGACCGGCTCGGCTGCGGCCAACGCATGGTCGACAAAGGCGTGTCGTGGAACGTCGGCAAGGTTTTTTTTCGCGACGCGCAGATCTACCGGTTCGACCTGCTCGCCGAGCCCGGTCACGAGCGGCCGGCGTTCATCAACCTGCAGCAATATTTCGTCGAGGGCTTCCTCGCGCATCGCGCGGCCGAACTGCCCGCGGTCGACATGCGCTGGAACAACAAGGTGGCCGGCATCGAGCAGCACGCCGACCACGCGCTGCTGACGATCGAAACACCCGAGGGCCCCTACCGGCTGCGCGCCGACCACGTCGTCGCATGCGACGGCAGCCGCTCGACCTTGCGCGAATTGACCGGCCAGCAAAGCACCGGCCGCGTGTTCCGCGACCGCTTCCTGATCGCGGATGTCAAGATGAAGTTCGATCGGCCCGCCGAGCGCTGCTTCTGGTTCGACCCAAAGTTTCACCCGAACCAAAGCGTGTTGATGCACATGCAGCCCGACGGCATCTGGCGCATCGACTTCCAACTCGGGTGGCAGGCCGACCCCGAGCTCGAGAAGCGGCCCGAAAACATCATCCCGCGCATCGAGGCGCTGCTGGCGCACTCGTCGATGGCGGGCGCGGCGTTCGAGCTCGAATGGGCCAGCGTCTACACCTTCGCGTGCACGCGGATGGCGCACTTTCGCGTCGGCCGCGTGCTGTTCGCGGGCGACGCGGCGCACGGCGTCTCGCCGTTCGGCGCGCGCGGCGCGAACTCGGGCGTGCAGGATGCCGACAACCTCGGCTGGAAGCTCGCCGCCGTGCTCGGCGGGCACGCCGGCGAGCACTTGCTCGACACCTATGCACAAGAGCGCGAATTCGCGGCCGACGAGAACATCCTGCACTCCACCCGCGCGACCGACTTCATCACGCCGAAGAGCGAGATCAGCCTGCTGTTCCGCGACGCGGTGCTCGACCTCGCCAGGCACCACACGTTCGCGCGCACGCTGGTAAACAGCGGCCGGCTCTCGACACCGACCACACTCGCCCGATCGCCGCTCAACACGCCCGACTCCGCGCACTTTGAGGGCGGCATGCACCCCGGCGCAGCCGCTGCCGACGCGCCCGTCACACGTGCCGACGACCGCGCGAGCTGGCTGCTGCGCGAGCTGGGCGACGGTTTCTGTGCGCTCGTCTATGCCAGTGCCGACGCGGCTCGCATCGCGCTGCAACTGCAGGCCGCGGCCGAAGGCCTCGCACCGCTGCGTGTGGTGCACGTGCGGCCGTGCGAGGCCGCGGCGCACACCGAGGTGATGCACAGCCTCGTCGACCACGACGGCTTCGTTGCCGAGCGCTACGACATGGTGCCCGGCACCGTTTACCTGCTGCGGCCCGACCAACACGTTTGCGCGCGCTGGCGCCAACCCTCGGCCGACGCGCTTCACGCGGCCTTAGAGCGCGCGCTGGCGCGGCACTGAGATCGTCACCATGAAGCTGAACACCGACCCGAACCTGGACGCACCCGACGACTTCTACGAGGCGCTGATCGACGCGCACCGCGAGCTTGCGCCGGCAGACAGCCACGCGCTGAACGCCCGCCTCGTGCTGCTGCTCGCCAACCACATCGGCGTGCAGGGCGTGCTGAAACAGGCGCTCGTCGCGGCGCGCGAATCGGCGGTGCCGGCGCGAACCTGACCCACCGCGATGCGCACCACGACACCCCCGATTTACCAAACTGGTTTCGGCAACGAGTACGCCAGCGAGGCCGTGCCCGGCGCGTTGCCGCAGGGTCGCAACAGCCCGCAGCGCGCGCCGCTTGCGCTCTACCCCGAGCTGCTGTCGGGCACCGCGTTCACCGCGCCGCGCCACGAGAACCGCCGCACCTGGCTGTACCGACGCCAGCCTTCTGTCGTGTCGGGGCGCTACGAAGCGTACGGCCAGGCGTTCTGGCAGACCGGCGGCGATGCGAACACGGCGCTCGCGCCGGAGCCTTTGCGCTGGAATCCGTTTCCGGTGGGTGACGCAGCCGACGGCGTCGACGACGATTTCGTCGACGGCATCCGCACGCTGGCGGCCAACGGCGATGCGCAAATGCAAACCGGCGTTGCCGCGCACATCTACCTCGCGACGCGCTCGATGGGCCGGCGCGCGCTCGTCAACGCCGACGGCGAAATGCTGGTCGTGCCGCAGCAAGGCGCGCTGCGGCTCGTGACCGAGATGGGCGTGCTCGAGGTCAAGCCTGGCGAGATCGCGTTGCTGCCGCGCGGCGTGGCGTTCAAGGTCGAGCTGCTGGACGGCCCGTCGCGCGGCTACATGTGCGAGAACTACGGCGCGCACTTTCGCCTGCCCGAGTTAGGCCCGATCGGCTCAAACGGCCTGGCGAATGCGCGCGACTTCAAGGCGCCCGTGGCCGCCTTCGAGGCGGCCACTTCCGATAACACCGCCTTCGAGGCGGCGGCCGGCGAATACGAAGTCATCAAGAAATACGGCGGTCACCTGTGGCGCGCGCCGATGAAGCATTCGCCGTTCAACGTCGTCGCCTGGCACGGCAACCTCGCGCCGGTGAAATACGACACCGCCGACTTCATGGCCATCGGCTCGATCAGCTTCGACCACCCCGACCCATCGATCTTCACGGTGCTGACGTCGCCGAGCGACACGCCGGGCACCGCGAACTGCGATTTCGTGGTCTTCCCGCCGCGCTGGCTGGTCGCGGAAGACACCTTTCGCCCGCCCTGGTACCACCGCAATCTCATGAGCGAATTCATGGGGCTGGTGCATGGCGAGTACGACGCCAAGCCTGAAGGCTTCAAGCCCGGCGGCGCGAGCCTGCATAACTGCATGGTGCCGCACGGGCCCGACACAGAAGCCTTCGATCGCGCGAGCAACGCGGAGCTCTCGCCGCACAAGCTCGACAACACACTGGCCTTCATGTTCGAGAGCCGCTACCGGTTCATCCCGACCGGCTTTGCGCTCGCGAGCCCGCAGCTTGATCCCGGCTACGCCGACTGCTGGGCGGGTTTGAAGGATCGGTTCACGACCTGACGCTGCCGGGCCGTCACCCTACCAATCAGCGTTGCGACAGCGCGAGCTTGACGCCGAACCCGATCAGGAACACGCCTGCCAGTTTTTGCAGCGCGCCCGAGACTTTCGGGTTCGCGCGCAGGCGCTCCGCGAGGCGGTGCGTCAACAGCACGACGACCACGCCGTAGGCAAACGTCAGCGCAGCGATCGTCGCGGCCATCACACCGAAGGTGAGCAGGCCTTGGTGCCGTGCCGGGTCGACGAACAGCGGGAAAAAGGCCATGTAGAACACGATCGCCTTCGGGTTCAGCAAGGTGATGACGAAGGCCTGCCTGACGTAGTGGTGCGGCGCGATCTCGAGCACCGCTTTGTCACCGGGTTTGGCGAGCACCATGCGCAACCCGAGCCACGCGAGATAAGCGGCGCCCAGCCACTGCACCGCATGGAAGGCCGGCGGGTACGCGTTCAGCAGCGCGGCGACACCAGCGACCGCCAGCCACATCAGCACCTGGTCGCCAGCGATCAGGCCGAAGGTGCAGGCGAAACCACCCCGCAGCCCGCCTTTGCCGGTGGAGGTGATCAGCGCGAGGTTTCCGGGCCCGGGGATCATCAGGAAAACGATCACGGCGATCACGAACGAAGGGTAGTCAGCAATGCCGAACATGGGCAACTCCAGAGGCGAAACACGGTGCGGGAGCCGATCGTAAGCCCGCGGGGTCGCACGCTAAAATATGTATTCCCTCCACTCCGACAGCCACTGGATGAACACCATGTACCGCTGTGCGCTGGGCGCGATCGTCGCGCTCGGCTTTGTCGCTTCCGCCGCTGCGCAGTCGCGCACGTTTCCACAAAACACCCTGCGCGGTGCCGTCGTCTTTGGTGAGGACTTGGCCCTCTCGCTGAACGGCAAACCAACGACGCTGACGCCCGGCTCGCGCGTGCGCAACCAACAAAACATGATCGTGCCGGCCGCAACGCTCTCAGGCGCCAAGTGGCTCGTGAACTACACGCTCGACATGGGCGGCGCGCAGGTGCGCGATGTGTGGATCCTGACCCCCGACGAAGCCGCCGTGCGCCCCTGGCCGACCACGCTCGTCGAGGCCCAAACCTGGACCTACGATTCGACGACGATGACCTGGGCCAAACCGTGAGCACCGCACAAAAAAAAGTCTTCATCAAGACTTTCGGTTGCCAGATGAACGAGTACGACTCGAACAAGATGGCCGACGTGCTGCACGCTGCGCAAGGTTACGAGCCGACGAGCAACGTCGACGAGGCCGACCTGATCCTGTTCAACACCTGCTCGGTGCGCGAGAAGGCGCAAGAGAAAGTGTTCAGCGACCTCGGCCGCGTCAAGCACCTGAAGGCCAAGGGCGTGCTGATCGGTGTGGGCGGCTGCGTCGCCAGCCAGGAGGGCGCGGAAATCATCGCGCGCGCGCCGTATGTCGATCTGGTGTTCGGCCCGCAAACGCTGCACCGCCTGCCTCAAATGCTCGATGCACGCGCGAAGCAAATGCGCCCGCAGGTCGACATCAGCTTTCCCGAAATCGAGAAGTTCGATCACCTGCCGCCGGCGCGCGTCAGCGGTGCGACCGCGTTCGTTTCGATCATGGAAGGCTGCTCGAAATACTGCAGCTACTGCGTCGTGCCGTATACGCGCGGCGAAGAGGTCTCGCGGCCGTTCGACGACGTGCTGGTCGAGGTGGCCGGCCTTGCCGATCAGGGCGTGAAGGAAGTGACGCTGCTGGGCCAGAACGTGAACGCGTACCGCGGAATCATGGGTCAAACATCGAACATCGCCGACCTCGCGTTGCTGCTCGAATACGTGGCTGAAATTCCCGGCATCGCGCGCATCCGCTACACCACCAGCCACCCGAACGAATTCACGCAGCGCCTGATAGACGCCTACGCGAAGCTGCCGCAACTCGTGAGCCATTTGCATTTGCCGGTGCAGCACGCTGCCGACCGCATCCTGATGGCAATGAAGCGCGGCTACACGGCGATCGAATACAAGAGCACGGTGCGCAAGCTGCGCGCGGTGCGGCCGGGCATCAGCTTGTCGAGCGACTTCATCGTCGGTTTTCCGGGCGAAACCGAGGTCGATTTCGATCAGATGATGAAGCTGATCGACGACGTGGGCTTCGACGACAGCTTCAGCTTCGTCTACAGCCCGCGCCCGGGTACGCCGGCCGCGAACCTCGCCGATGCCACGCCGCAGATCGACAAGATGAAGCGCCTGTACCGGCTGCAAAAAGCGATCACCGAAAGCGCCCGCTCGATCAGTGACTCCAAGCTCGGCACGGTGCAGCGGCTGCTGGTCGAAGGCCCGTCGCGCAAAGACCCTGCCGAGCTGAGCGGCCGCACCGAATGCAACCGCATGGTGAGCTTTCAGGGTGGGCCGAACTCGGCGCGCCTGACCGGCCAGATGGTCGACGTGACCATCACCGAGGTCAACTCGCACTCGCTGCGCGGCGAGGTGCTGCAGCGCGAAGCGGTCGACGCCTGAGCTTGCGAATCAACGCCTGAGCGGGCCGAAGCCAACGGCCCACAACGTCAACCCACAGACTCCGACCATCGCGGCGTAGGTCGCCATCTTGCCGTCGTGACCGAAGGCGATCAGCCCGGCTACCAGCACCAGCGCGCAGCCGGCCGTCGCCCATGCCGCGAGCCGTGTCCAGCGCACGGGCTTGAGCTCACGCCGCCACAGCAGTTTCGTGAACGCGGCGGTGAGCAACCCCGCGCCGAGGGCGGGCGCGAAGAAATTCAGCAAATGCCAAATGGCGTCTATCGGGCCCAATCGTGTCTTTCTCGATGTGCAAGGCCACTGACGAAGGTCAAGCGCGCGGGCACGCAGCAGATTTTATAATTCGGAAAATGACTGTCTTTGCCCTCGGCCTGAACCACACCACTGCGCCGCTCGATTTGCGCGGCCGGTTCGCGTTCGCGCCGGAGCAGCTGGCGCCGACCCTGCAGGCGTTTCGCGAGCGCCTGCAGCGCGTCAGCGAGGTGGCGATCGTCTCGACCTGCAACCGCACCGAGTTGTATGTCGGCGCCAACCCGGGGCTCGTCATACCGGCGGTCGACTGGCTCGCTGATGTCGGCGGCGTTTCGGCGCACACCTTGCGCGAGCACTCGTACCTGCTCGAAGGCGGCGCCGCGGCGCGGCATGCGTTTCGCGTCGCCAGCGGGCTCGATTCGATGGTGCTCGGCGAGCCGCAAATACTCGGCCAGCTGAAGCTTGCGGTGCGCGAGGCCGAGACCGCTGGCACGCTCGGCGGCTCGCTGCACCAGATGTTCCAGCGTTCGTTCTCGGTCGCCAAGGAGGTGCGCAGCTCGACCGAGATCGGCGCGCACTCGATCAGCATGGCCGCGGCCGCGGTGCGGCTCGCGTCGCAACTCTTCGAAGACCTGAGCGAGACCAAGGTGCTGTTCGTCGGCGCCGGTGAAATGATCGAACTCGTCGCAACGCACTTTGCAGCGCGCAACCCGCGCGCGGTCGCGGTCGCGAATCGCACGCTGGAGCGTGGCGAAAAACTCGCCGGCCGCTTCGGCGCCGAGGCGATGCGGCTGGCCGATTTGCCCGCACGCCTGGCCGAGTTCGACATCGTGATCTCTTGCACCGCGAGCAGCTTGCCGATCATCGGCCTGGGCGCCGTGGAACGCGCGTTGAAGCTGCGCCGCAAGCGCCCGATGTTCATGGTCGACCTGGCGGTGCCGCGCGACATCGAGCCCGAAGTGGCGCGGTTGTCCGACGTGTACCTCTACACCGTCGACGACCTCTCCACGCTGGTGCAGACCGCCGGCGAGAAGCGCCAGGCCGCCGTCGCGCAGGCCGAGGCGATCATCGAAACTGGCGTGCAGAGCTTCGTGCACTGGCTCGATCAGCGCGGCTCGGTGCCGTTGATCCAGGCGCTGCACACGCAGGCCGACGACTGGCGCGCGACCGAGATTTCGCGCGCCCGCAAGATGCTCGCGAAGGGCGAGAGCGTCGAATCGGTGCTCGAAGCGCTCTCGCGTGGGCTCACGCAAAAAATGCTGCATGGCACGCTCGCCGAATTGCATGCGGCCGATGGCGAGCACCGCGCGGAGCTCGCACAAACGGTGTCGAAGTTGTTCCTGCGCCAGAGCGCCCGGCCGCCGGTCGACGACGCGCGTTAGCGGCGACCTCGCTCGCCGCTCGCAGCGCGCCATTGCGCCGCTGCGCCTTCGCTGGTTTGAGCACCGACATTGGTGCCGATTCTTGTACCGATCCCTGCATGAAAGATTCCCTCCGCCAACAGTTCGAGCGCCTTGCGCTTCGCCTGAACGAGCTCGACGCGACGCTCGCCGACCCGACGCTCGCAAGCGACATGAAGCGCTACCGCGCGCTCGGGCGCGAGCACGCCGAGGTGCATGGGCTGGTGCAACGCTTTCGGCGCTTCGAGCAGCGCGAGCGTGACCTGGCCGATGCGCAAGCGATGCTGACTGAATCCGCAGCCGTGCCCGACATGGCCGAGATGGCCCGGCAAGAAATTACCGAAGCGCGGACAGATGTCGAGCGCCTGGCCTTGGATCTGCAGACGGCGCTGCTGCCACGTGACCCCGACGACGCGCGCAATGCGTTCGTCGAAATCCGCGCTGGCACCGGCGGCGACGAATCCGCGCTGTTTGCCGGTGACCTCGCGCGCATGTACCTGCGACACTGCGAGCGCCGCGGCTGGAAGTCCGAGCTGATGAGCGAAAGCGCGAGCGACCTCGGCGGCTACAAAGAGGTGGTGATCCGCATCGAGGGCGACGACGTGTACGCGCGGCTCAAGTTCGAATCGGGCGGCCATCGCGTGCAGCGCGTGCCGGTGACCGAAACGCAGGGCCGCGTTCACAGCAGCGCCTGCACCGTGGCTGTGCTGCCGGAGGCGGACGAAGCGGACGAGGTCACGCTGAACCCGGCCGAGTTGCGCATCGATACGTTCAGAGCCAGTGGCGCCGGCGGCCAGCACGTCAACAAGACCGACAGCGCGATCCGCATCACCCACCTGCCGACCGGCCTCGTCGCCGAGTGCCAGGACGACCGCTCGCAGCACCGCAACAAGGCCAAGGCGATGGCGGTGCTGACCGCACGCCTGCGCGACAAGGACCGCAACGAACGCGCCGCCAAAGATGCCGCCACTCGCAAGGGCCTGATCGGCAGCGGCGACCGCAGCGACCGCATCCGCACCTACAACTACGCGCAGGGGCGGTTGACCGATCACCGCATCAACCTGACGCTGTACAAGCTGCAACTCATCCTCGACGGCGACCTCGACGACGTGACCGCTGCGTTGCAAGCCGCGCGCGCGGCCGAGCAGTTGGCGGCACTCGAAAGTGGCGATGCATGAGCGGTGAGCTCACGGTTGCCGGCGCGCTCGGTAACGCGAAGGCAGCCGGCCTCGACCGGCTCGATGCGCAGTTGCTGCTTGTGCATGTGCTCACGCAGCCGCGCACCTGGCTGTTCGCACACGACGACGCGGCGCTCGATGCCACGCAGCTCCAGGCATTCGGCGCGCTGTGCGTTCGGCGCACCGCTGGTGAGCCGCTGGCCTACCTCGTCGGCGAGAAAGCGTTTCACGGCCTCGTGCTGCAAGTCGACGCGAACGTGCTGGTGCCGCGGCCCGACACCGAAGTGCTGGTCGACTGGGCGATCGAACTGCTGGCGGGTGCCGACGCGGGCGCAAAGCAAGCGCGTGTCGTCGACCTGGGCACCGGCAGCGGCGCGATCGCGCTGGCGGTCAAGCACGCATGCTCTGGGGCGTCGGTGCTCGCCACCGACATCAGCGAAGCCGCTCTTTCAATCGCGCGCGCGAACGCGAAGCGCCTCGGGCTCGACGTGGCGATGCAGCCAGGTGCCTGGTGGCAAGCCCTCGACGGCCAGCGCTTCGACCTTGTCCTCAGCAACCCGCCCTATATCGCCGGCGGCGACCCGCACCTCGCCGCGCTGCGACACGAACCCCTGCTCGCGCTCACGCCGGGTGGCGACGGGCTCGACGCGCTGCGCGAGATCGCAGCCCGGGCAAACGAGCACCTCGCGCCGGGTGGCTGGCTGCTGCTCGAGCACGGCTGGGACCAGGCCGATGCGGTGACCTCGCTGCTGCGCGCGCAAGGCTTCGTCGATATCCAAACCAGGCGCGACCTCGGCAGGCAGCCGCGCTGCACCGGCGGGAAGCGCCAGCCCGTCGGGTCGTGACACACGACACGGCCAACACCCGGGTCGGGGGACAGTGGCCGCTGCAATGGCAACACGTCACGCAAGCAACGGCGTAAAGTGAAGGGGCGGTGCAGGCGGTTTCTGACGGGCCTTCCACCGCGGTCCCGGAACCTGTTGTCGAAAGGAACCTGCGATGCGCAACACCGCGTGGATGCTTGCCGGGGCACTTGCTGCCCTGCCCTTGTCGCCTGCGATGGCGGCCGATGGTGATGGCCTGAAGGCTGGCTCGACCCCGATGCCCTGGGCGCGCTGGCAAGGCCGGCTCTCGCTGGTCACCGCCACCGACCCGTGGCGCCTCGGCGTCGAGGGCCCGGCGACCAAGCTCAGCAGCGCGAGTTTGATGGGCGACTACTACTTCGCCCGCTCGCTCGTCGGCCCGGCTCAACTCGGCGGCCTGCGAGCCACAAGCGGCCTGATCTTCGGCCCGCGCAGCGCACCGAGCGTCGGCCAACCCGGGTGGGCGAACGGCAGCGCAATCAGCATCGGCAGCCGTTCGAAAGGCCGTGCACCGATGCCCTCCACCAACGACGGCGCGAACGACACCGCGACCCTGCCTTACGTGGGCATCGGCTACACGGGCCTGTCGCCTCGCAACGGCTGGGGCATCAGCGCCGACCTCGGGCTGATCGCGAAGAGCCCGGCCGGCGCCGTGCGCGTCGGCGCCGGCCAGAGTCTGGACGATCTGGTTCGCGACATGCGGATGACGCCGTTGCTGCAGCTCGGGGTCTCGTACACGTTTTGAGCCGGGTCGATCAACGGGGCCTTGGCGTCATCGACACAAACCTCTGACCGCATTGCCGTATAAAGTTGGGGACTCTTCATTATCACGAGCCCGACCACCATGAGTGACGTCCAAAAACGCATCGACGACATCGTCAAAGGCCACCGCGTGGTGCTCTTCATGAAGGGCACCGCACAGTTTCCACAGTGCGGTTTTTCGGGCCGCGCGATCCAGGTGTTGAAGGCTTGCGGCGCGACCGACCTGACAACCGTCAACGTGTTCGAGGACGAAGACATCCGCCAAGGCATCAAAGATTACGCGCAGTGGCCGACAATTCCTCAGCTCTATGTCAACGGCGAGTTCGTCGGCGGCTCCGACATCATGATGGAGATGTACGAGGCCGGTGAACTGCAACCGTTGCTGACCGCCGCTTGAGTTCACACGCATCCCGCCGCGTCATCATCGGCGTCACCGGTGCGACCGGCGCGGTCTACGCGGTGCGGTTGCTGGGGCGGCTGAAATCCGCCGGTACCGAGACGCACCTGGTCGCGAGCCCGGCCGGCGTGCTTAACGTGCACCACGAACTCGGCCTGAGTCGCCCGGCGCTCGAAGCGCTCGCCGACCATGCCTACAACCCGGCCGATGTGGGCGCCGCGATCGCGAGCGGCTCGTTCGCGACCGATGCGATGGTGGTCGTGCCCTGCTCGATGCGCACGCTCGCCGCGGTCGCGCATGGCCTGTCCGACAACCTGCTGACCCGCGCTGCCGATGTGGTTCTGAAGGAGCGCCGCCGCCTCGTGCTGATGGTGCGGGAGACGCCGTTCAACCTGGCTCACCTGCGCAACATGACCGCCGTGACCGAAATGGGCGGCGTGATCTTCCCGCCGCTGCCGGCGTTCTACCACCGGCCGAAGACCATCGACGAGATGGTTGACGACACGGTCGAGCGCGTGCTGTCGCTGCTCGGCGTGCAAGGCGCCGCGCCGAAGTCCTGGTCGGGCTTGTAGGCCTGGCTTCGCAGGCCGAGCCTGCGGGCCGAGCTTGTCGACTTGAACTAGCCAACCGTCGGCTTGTAGAGCCACAAGCGCTGCGACGCGAACACGGCGTTCGGATACTCCGGCCGGCCACGGCTGCCGTTGTAGCGGCCGAGCGCCATGTAGAGGTCGCCGCGCTCGCGGTCGAGGTA